>NZ_NPBI01000005.1:0-56611 GCF_002272715.1 Paenibacillus sp. 7516 | reverse complement strand
TCACACATTTATCCATATGATATTAAAAAAAACTCGAGGGTTATAGAAACGAAAAGAAACAAAAATCCATGAAAAAATGAGTTTGAGGATTGGGATTGATGAATTTAGGTTTGTAAGTTCCATACTATTTCACAAAACTCGTATTTTGTACATATGTTGGCCGTTAGTTTAACAACTTATGGTGGTTTATTTTTTTACTACATTCATGACGACAAATCCTAAATCGTAACTGTGGCGGAAAGTTATTTGATATTTTTCTACTTTCTTGTCTACCTCATTGTTAGAACACTTGCTATTACATCCAATACATAAAGTCCACCATCTACCGTTCTCATATTCGCCACTTGAAACGGGTCAATGCTATAAACATTTTCTTTCCCTGTCTTTAAGTATTGTTTTTCTTGGAGCGCAAATAGTGTCTTCCTTTGTAATTCAGTCGTTAACATACGCTCCAATTGTTCTTCTCTAGTTTGTGGGAATCTCCATAATGCAACCCATTCAATGGAATCCTTACCTTTAGTCGCTTCATCATGTGGATGAGCTGCACTTACTGACGGAATGGATAATATAGCCCCAATAGAAAGGACTAGAATAGACATCAAAATTTTTCTCATACAATCACCTCACCATGATTATTCCTCATATGGATGAGTTTTATGTATAAAGGAGTTGTTCTGTTAAACTGCCCGTTAGCTTAGTTATTTAGTTGTTACTAGTAAGATGAGATGTTCTGAATTTTGTCCGACTGGGACAAGCGTTATAGGACAAGAACTTGTACCTATTGTCGTATACGTTCCCCTTTTCATTTTATCCGGTCCGGGTTAAACAAAAAACCGTTTACTTTCTTGTATTACTAAATTGCGTTCCTCTGGTGGTAAGTGATACATCGGGCCTAAAATTAATACAAGATCATAGCTTTTATCTGAAATGCCTTCAAGTTTTGTTGCATCACCCACTTGAGCTCTAATATTTTTTAAGCCGCTGTTTGATATTTTATCGTTAAACATTGCGATGTTTTCGGGCGTAATGTCAATTCCTAAATAAGAATTACATTTCTCGGCAAAATACAATCCATAGTGACCTGTTCCACAGCCAATTTCAATTACAGTCTTTTCTGAGGAAATATACTCATCGATATATTTTTTAGTGTAGAAAGACTCCATTAGGCTAGCCTTGTCACGAAAAAATCTTTCATCTTCTATTAGAGCATCTTTGTAGTTTACACGAATTTTCTCTTGATTTGATGACATTAATTAAACCCCTCCGTACATAATTGTAGATTTCAGTTTTCCCTAACAAATGCAAAAATAAGTCTGCTCTTAAAACGGGCTCAATCAACATCCACATTCAGGCTTTTCAGCTAAAACATGAACTCGTTTTTTTGATGTACGTCTTCTTCATCACGCAAATTTGTGTCCAATACGGATGAATTTTACGACTCATGCGATATCCTGCTCGAATGGTTTCGATCGGATAACGTGTCATCTATGTCAAACGGGGTTGATTAAACCCGGTCTTTAACCAACAAAAAAACCTCGTCTCTATGTTAGAGACGAGGTTAGACCCGCGGTACCACTCTAATTCATTTCATGTGAAATGAACTCAATTCGATGGCTATCACCATCTATCCCTGTACCGGTGGAGTTCCGGCTTACCCTACATTGTCAGGCAGCTGTTCATAGACGAGTTCGAAATGAATGACGCTGCCGCTTCGCACCAACCAGCGGCTCTCTGAAAGCTCGTATCACTTCTACTATTTCTAATCGAAACATTTAATTATCGAATTAATTATTTGTTATTCTATGGCATCTGAAAACAGTTTGTCAACCTAGATGCAAGAAAATTTTTGAAAGATAAGGGAACGTAATCGTGGCTTTCAGGGCGCATCCCGGACAAATTATAGCTGCAACCATGCAACACCTGAGGCAGCTGCAATTTTTCAAACGAAACAAATTTATGACTAAGAGACATATCTAACAGTTAATTGGCTGTTTTCCCCACCCATTAACATAATGAAAATGAATGAAAACATAGTTAGATGTTTATCTAACCGGTAATCGGCTCATGTTCTTGTCCATTTCAGTAATCGGTACAAGTTCTTGTCCTTGGCTTGGGACATGAACTTGTACCGATAAAATAAAAAAGTCGCTAAAATAGCGACTTCAATGGGACCATGTTCTTGTCCCTCGACAAATTATAAAACATCCTAAGCTAATTGCCGTTTCAATTTCCAATTTTGTACCCATTCCCCCATCAAAAGCCAAGACTATCTGTGCTGCCTTTAATGGATCGGCTCTCCATTGACGCAAAACAGGTAACAGTTCCCGATCGTTAGACAGCTTTGGATTTGCAGCATATGGATTAGGATATGTCTTAATTCTGGCATATGCATCCTCTTTACGCTGAAGTATCTTCTCCATGAAAGAACTAATAACCTGGCGACTTGCTCCCGTGTATTGACCATCCAAAACTATGGAATTTGTTTTTTCAGCGAGTAATTGTCCCACCTGTATTTGAAAATCAGATTCTTCTTCCATTAAATGTGAACCTGTAATATAGATTGATGGGCCTCGAGATCTCCTTGCAATTTCGAAAAGGATACGTTGGATATCAGAATAATTATTTACCAAAAGGCACTCGATACCAATTCGTCTCAAGTTATTGACCCATAACTGCTGACGGATCTGTCTATCTGAACTCTGCTCACGTTTCTGTATCATAAAATGCTCACGAGGAGCATTGTTGCTTAAACGGCGTGCTTCGACGAGAATATTATGCGTATCGGGATCACCATGGACACACGGATAACCTGAGGAAGGTAGGGTATTAATTACGTAGGCATCCAATTCATTAAACAAAATTGCGTCCGTTCGTTCGATGTCGCTCAATGCAGGTTCATGTGATCTCTATTTCAAGATGATTAACGAGGATCAAATCATTGTTATGGTAGACTTTAGCATAAAAAACAAGATGCAGAATCACCATCATGATCGAGATGTAAACGCTGCTCAGAACCTTATAAAATTGACTGGAATTTCAAGGTATTGATTTGGCCCAAAAAAGAACAAGTAAAAACTATTAAAGGTAATGTTCAAGAATTAAATGAGTTCAAACAACAGCAACAATATCATACGACTAAAAAAGCACTCGTGTAACGAGTGCTTGAGAGATTGAATTATAAATTTTCCTTTAAGAGGGATATAACTTTTTCGCTTATAAGTTTATTATTGGGATCTTTAGAGAGTTCTCTTAAACTTTGAACTAACTGAGGCTGATTTGAAAGTGCTTTATTAAAGTTAACCAAATTTCTATACTCTGTTAGAAGTATAGAAGGATAGTCAACAATAAATCCTCCATCTGTTACGGCATAAGAAGTGTATTTACTTAGAGTATTGAGTTCAACAAGATCTTCTAAAACAGCTATACTTGATTCAGTTGAAATATCCGTAGCTATCTTATTTATTGTTGAACTGAATTTACCGTCTATATCTTTCCTGTCGAGTTGCTCCATAGAAATCAGATATTGATAAACGTTTAAAATGGCTAGAATAGCGATTATGATAATGAATCCAATGCGCTTCATAAGTTCACTCCAAGTCGTTCAATCAAGAAGCTTATGAAGCTTTTGATTGCGAATTATTTACCAAGGTTTAAATTGAGCATGTCCATTAATAATATCAAATGATGTGGCAGTATTTAAGCTCAAGCCTCCACCTAGAGGGATATTAAAAGAAGGAGTAATGGAAAAAGTTCTTTCTTGATGTGCGTAGTGAGAATAGGCATCAGCTAGAGTGACGTTAGTTACATTCTTTTTATACTGGTACTCCATATATCCTCTATAATTTCTTCCTATGTGTTTCAAATCCATGATGTAGCCATATCCACCAGTATCACGTTTAGTTGCAGTAGCGAAATTTTCAGTTACTGTGTACCAAGAACTCGTATCATTGTTCCATAATTCCTTTTTCAATGTACCTTTTTCTGTTCCAGGTACTGGAGAAAAATTTGAATTTAATCCGATTGCAAAAACATCTTCATGTTGATAAAAGGGAGTAGTCTTCAACCATTCAAAACGTGCACTAACTTTACCACCAGAAGAAGATGTTTTAGTAATCCATGTTTCTAGTTTAACAAAATTTACTTCGCTGTAACAATCGTAACCATTAGAAATACCACAGCTACCTGTTGCAGCTATAGATATTTCTGGAGTTAATGAAGAATATACTTCTTCTTTTGTTACTTCTGTAACTATTGGTTTTGGGGAGTCACTAGAATTAATGTTAAACTTGCTCATAGTTCCCACGTTGTTATCTGTAGAAGTGTAGTCGTACTTAAAGTATTGTTCTTTCTTTTCTACTTTAACCTTATCGATATCAATCAAATACTCTCTTAGATCTTCATCACTTAGATCATTCATCATACTATCCGATAATTTGTACACCTCTTTGATAGTTTGTCTTTGTTCTGAACTGATTTGCTGTTCTTCCGCAAAAGAAGTGTCACCAAAGCCTAGGACGAATAGAGATGCTATAGATAACAGCAACCCCAATTTTTTGAAACCAAACATATTATTATTACCTCCCTAAAAAATGTAAATCCATTCTACCATATTGATTTGCAATAATTATATCTTTTGGGTAAATTAGGTCGAATATACCATATTATTAACCTATTATATATTTACGCTTAGATACTGCTATGTGTGTGATACTTCATAAATACCTCTAACAAAAATAGGTAATTTTACCTATCTAATTATAGATAGTCTCTCTCCCTCTTTAGGAGGTAAAGGTATTTTCATTTCTCTACGGGTATGGTATCTGTAGATATAAACTCCGGATTAGAAATCGCATTATTAGCCGTTGAACGCCCATATTATTTAGTAATCTGATTATATAGCGCTTCCAGGAGTTTAGAATCGTGAGTTAGATTTTCCATTGTCTTCTCTGTTAGGTTTTCACAATGTAAGATCAATTGAATTCCATCAGTTTCTAGAAGGCATCCACCTCATCATTTTTCCCTTTGATAAGCTTGTCCTGGATTATAAAGGTGCAGTGTACCATGACACACTTGTAATAAGGTATGTAAGTTCTAGATGCCCTACCTTTTTATGACCCTAAAAAGTACGATTGAGCAGCCTTCGTCACCAATGCTTTAACCACTTCAAATGGTATATCAAAGAGCTTGCTACCTTTTTCTTTTGCCATGGATTTAGCCTGGGTTAATACACCATCATTTCGGACAGTATCCAAAAATTCATGGCCAGACCATGTTATTCCAGTAATCAAAAAAGTGGGAACGTTATCAAGTGTCGTGGAGGAGGCTTTAATCAACCCGTGGTCTACCGCTAGTCCAACATTATATTGAACCAATGCGTTATCCATCTGTCCAGATTCCATAATAAAAGGATGCTCTTTTAGCTCAGGCTCCTTCAAGTAATAAAGCCGTTATTAGTTAGCGAATTCAATCAATGGAAAAAAGACCGGTTTTGGCACAAGTCAATAAAATGTGTGTCATTATTTTCAAAAGATTGGTGGGCTTACAATGTCTTCGACGGATAGAAGAGTACTCAAATCGCAAGAAGCGATTAAAAGCGCTTTTATTAAGCTGATGGCTGAAAAGAACTTTGATCGAATTACAATTCAGGACATTTCCAATAAAGCAAATGTCGGGCGAAGAACTATTTATCACCATTACATGGACAAATATGATCTGCTGGATAAGATGATTAAGGAACATATAGACAATCTTCGGGAACTTTGCCAATCGGCATCGGTATCTGAAATGACTTTTAAAGAAGGAAATTATGTTTGGTTTGAGTACTTTGAGCGTAATTATTTATTCTTTTCAACAATGTTAATCAGTAAAGGTGCCCCATATTTTCGAAGTCGTTTTCTTGAATTGGTCGTACAAGAGTATAGACCTGAAGTAGATACATCTGAAGGAATAAACCAAGCATTAAGTGAAGAGGTTATTCTTCAATTTTTTGCTTCGGCTATTGTAGGAGTAGTGGAATGGTGGTTTAAGAATGGAATGCCTCTGACCGCTCAAGACATGGCAGAACAAACGGGAGCATTGTTAGACAGGAACCTGAATAGTTCAACAACGTTACGGAGAACTAAAGCCGAATCTGTCACGGTTATTGATATCAATAAAGTGGAAAAATTGTATTATATAGACATCAATTAGACTGTGCTCTTGTCCATTCCGGTAAACGTTACAAGTTCTTGTCTCTCAAGAGCTCCTTAAAATCATTAAAATTTAAGGTTTCAAAGCCTATCCTATAAACAACTAACGCAAAAATTTGATGTTAAGCTACTTGGATACCTCGCCGCCGCAATGACACAATGTTCTTGTCCCTCGACACTAGGACTCTTTTTGCACAATTATATTAGGCATAGTTCTCTCCCTATTCTGGTCATGCCTTACTTAAATTTTATTTTTATGAGCTAGGCTGTAGCTCTTGGTTGCCATGAATGACCATTTCTGAACATCTCAATTGTATTGGAATGGTCACGGTGGTTAAACCCTTCATCCCTCAACCCGCATTCGGGTATTTTTTGTTTAGGCGTTCTGGTCCGCCATCACACTCCTGCGGTTGCCCGTCTCTATCACCCACGCCCGGCAGCGTCAGACGGACATCGATAAACTCCACCAAGGTTATTTTTCGCCGTCCCTTGCGATGCTGTTTACCGTAACATCAATAAAGCAAAATCAAAAGGCCGCCAGAATCACTTCCTGGCGGCCCAATTGACGTAAGCCGACGTACCACATGCCGAAACTAGAACCAGCCTGACCAATAAATCAGAATGGGGAGATAAAGAAAGCTTGCAGTCGTCGTCATCGCAACGTTAACCGAAACGAGTTCCTTGTCTCCCCCATACTTCTCCATTAGCACCACGGAATTAATAGCAGAAGGCATTGAAGATTGTACAAACAATACCGATGCTTCAAGACCATGAAGTCCAAGCAGGCGAATGGTCAGCAAAGACAGAAGCGGCACGCCCACAATTCGCATGACAATAGAAATCCACAGTTCGCGGCGCATGCTGGCACGCCAGTTTGTTTTTCTGAGTTGCATACCCAGCATGAGCAGAACGATAGCAGCATAAGCTCCGCCAATAAGCTCGAGACCCGAATTTAAGCTTGTCGGCAACGGGATTTGGAACAAATACAGGATCAGGCCAACAACCGCAGCATAGATCAGAGGGTTCCGTACCATTTTCGCGGCGGCTTGCCGTGGACTGAAGGAACTGCGAGAGGCAATATATAATCCAAGCGTATTCACGAGTACGATATGAAGGACTACATTCGTGACTCCAATGGCGAAGCCGGCATTTCCGAATGCAAGAAGCAGCAAAGGCAACCCGTAATTATTGGAGTTAGCGAATATGGTCGTGAGTTCCATCGCCCGAGATGAAGGCGTATCAAATCGAAATAATTTCCCTACAGCAAGGGATGCCCCCCAACAGAGAACCGTCTGAATGACAGTAAATAACGCAATATGAGCAAAGGCCGAGCTATTCAAGCCGCTGCCCGAAACAGCGCTCACGATAAGGCAGGGTGAAAGAACGAACAAGCTCAAGTCCGCCAGCACCGTCGCATCAGGCGACTTGTACTTCTGATACAGATATCCAAGTAGACAAGCCAGCAGAATGGGTACGCTTACCGTCCCAAACAAAGAGATATAACTATTCATGACAAGGATTCCCTTCAGTCAAACTAATTTTGATGAACAAAGCCGTCTTGTTTGGAATAGCCAAGTGAGTGCGCAAGAAGCAGCGGTTCCAATTGTTCGAAGAATACCGGTGCTATTGCTGGCAGTTCCAGCTTGTCGGTGTCAATCGCATAGACGGCCAAACGGTACAGATGATCGCCAGAATAACGGGGAGGCTCTGCGCCGTAATAGCTGTTTAATTCTACAGAGCCGTCCGAGAAGTGACCCGAGGCGCCTACCGTTAATCCCTGTGCCGTTACCGGAATGTTAAGTACGCTCCAATGAATGAAGTTATCTGCAATCGGGTGAACATCATACATGACCACGGCAATGGATTTCGTACCTTCAGGCGTGTTTTTCCAACTGACTGGCAGACTGATATTTTGTCCGGACGGCATACCGTCGTGGGCGTATTTGACCGGGATGTTGCCGTAAGCCGCGAATGCATCTGACCATGCTTGGAATCCCGATGCCGTTGACACAGAAGACGCGTTTAACATGCGGTTTGCTGAATCCCAGCGCAGTTCCAGCCCGAGGGCAACCTCAATTAATCGGGAGGATACCATTACGCTGCCATTTTCAAGAACAACCTCATGATCCAGCTCATATCTAACACCATTTACATTAACTTGAGATTCCCCGAGCTTCTGTGATGCTGTGAAGCCTTCACCTTCAGCAAACCAGGACTGCTTAGCGGCATCCCATTTGACAATCGCACCGGCAGCCTCGAACACAGCGCGAAGTGGGATCAGCATGCGCGTATTCACCATTTCACCTTTAGCTTCGATTTTCTTCCCATTTACCGTCAGGTTAAATGGCGTATTCCATTTACTGTAGCTTGCCACATTGCTAGCGACATCCTTTGGAGCCGTTGATGACGTCGGGGAATTGTCCTCTGCAGCAGCGGTGATAGGCATGGACACGGTAAATAGAAGCCCAAGAATCATTGTAAGTTTTCCGGTTATTAGTTTCGCTTTTGTCATAAAAATCATGTCTCCTTTGAATTGAAATTGAGGTACAATGAAATTACAGTACTGTTTTGTAACATAATTTTGCGTTGTCGACGATATTTATGTTATATTTACTTGTGCAGAGTTGTCAATAGGAGCGTGAATCCTGATGCTGTCAGTAGAAAAGCAAATGCTCTTTCTGTTATCCAAGGCAGATGAGCTTCAATCGCAGGAGATTATTCGAATTTATGAGCAACGGGGATACTCGCCCCCTTATATACGCAATGGTTTATCACGGCTGAAAAAGGAGAGCTATGTCGATACCCCTTCCCGTTCGACCTACCGTATTACAGCTGCCGGAAGGGAGTTTATTCGCTCGATCAATCGTAAACCGGAGCTTTATAACACCGATTGGGATCGCTCCTGGCATCTTGTCTTGATTTCATTTCCAGAATCGGAGCGTAAACGACGCGACCGTTTGCGAGCGGATCTACTGCAAACGGGATTTGGACTGCTATATAGCGGGATGTATATTTCACCATGGCCATACCGGGAGGAGCTATCGGAGCTCATTCAGAAGCATGATGCCGGTCCATTCGTAACTGTATTTTCCGGGAAAATGGAGCATGGGGAAATGACGGAGGATCAGGTTGAGGAAATTTGGTCTTTGGGTGATTTGACGCGGATCTACAACGAGAAACAGCTCTGGTTCGAGGAATATTTTGAACCCTTGTTTACTTCTTCATTGGAACATTTCTCTTCCGCTAAAGCATCGGAGAGTCATGCGCTGGAACTGTTTGTCCTGTTTTTGACGCTGGGGGAAACGATTAACGAGCTTTACCTGTTAGATCCTATGCTGCCGCCTGAATTACTTCCGGCGAATTGGAGCGGACGATCCATCCTCCAGCGATTGACAGAGAACCTCGCCAAAATAATCGAAGCCATCCCTCCTGACTCCGCTTATGCGAGGTTTGTAAAGTGAAATAGAACAAATCCAACTTACGCAGCAACAAAACAAGAGCAGACTGGCATGTCCGACAAGGGCCATCCTTTGCGGGATTGGCCCTTGTCCCATGAATACCAGTGAGCTTCCGGGTCCTCTTCGTTAGGGGCATAATCGATGGAATGAGCTCTTTTTCTCGAGGTATTCGTCATTGTCGATGTCAGAGAAATCTAAAGCCTCCTCCGTTTCGAACAGATCATTGTATCCGTCTTCGCCTTCCCTCTTGTATTCTTCCACCGAAACGCTCAAGGACGCCTAGCTGTTACTCATGTCGGTGCGACAGTAATTGTCTTTGTAAACCGAGCGGTCGTTATCGCCGTCGATAAGCAGCTCTACGTTTCTTTCTCATAACTGAACATGGAGACGGGCTTAGGGCAAGCATTTTTGATGAGCTTGTGAAGCATTGATGTCCTTGATCGTCAGGCTGATAAACAAACATATCTTGATACTAATGAGGGCTTTATCTGCATGCGCTTCTTATTTAGATGTTCATCTAATCGGTAATCGGATTATGTTCTTGTCCTTTACGGCAATCGGTACAAGTTCTTGTCCGTGGCTTGGGACAAGAACTTGTACCGATAACATAAAATGCCGCTAAAATAGCGACTTCAATGGGAGTATGTTTTTGTCCCGCGACATGTCACGAAGAATATATCGTTCCCCTTGTTACTTTCATAAATCGTGATTAATTTTTCATTACTCGTAAACGTAAGCAACGGATGCTCCATTTTCGTATATTTTTCTAATATCATGTCTTACCTAATTTCTTATATTGAAGAACCCAATATCTTGCTCCAGGCTCGCCTTCTTCTACGACAGCCTTCCAGCCTTGCTTTTTATAAAATGTGAGTGCTTTATAATTTTCAGAGACACATTTTAATGTAACTGGTGTTCCCAATTCGGCCACGGATTGCTGGAGTAACTGCTTTCCTACCCCTTTGCCGGCTGCACTCGGGTGCACAAACAAATTATGAATAAAGCGGTCAGGTACATATAGTGACGCAAAACCAAGTACTTCATCGTTTTCCTCTGCCAAAAGAATTTGTTCTTCCGAAGTATCCCGGTCAAAATCGTCAAGTCTCATCTCAGCGGCATTAGCCCAGTGAAAGCTCGCCCGCCGGGAATCCAAATAAATTTGTCTCAATTGCGGATAGTCTGTAATATTGGCTTCCCTAATGATCATCCGATCAATCCCCCATTCTTCTGTATCAATTTAGTTGTTACCTGGAGCCGACGTTTACCAATTGTTTGGCCCTCACACGTCCCTTGAATGATTGCAGATCGACATAACAAACGAGGCGTAGTTATTACAACACCAAGTCGAGCTATCCAGTTTAGATAACCATTATAGGTAGTCCACATTGTCCGGCGAGTCCCCTTTCCTACAACTCCTATTCAAACATTACGAGTTAGAGCCAATTACTGTCAAGATAAATACATGGTAGGTGACAACTATCGCAATTCTTATTAAACTAACCTTTCCGTTAGCTTAAAGAAACAGATAACTTGGTGCCATATACTTAATCTTTCCGCATGTAACGAGCTCTTGCCTTAGCCAGAAAAAAATCTGGTTTTTTAATACAAAAACACGTTATCAAACGGCAAATTTTTTATTACCTTGCTTTTATCAGCCCCAATAGTTCCAATTAGAAGCTTTTAGATAACTGTCTAATCCGAAATGACACAATGTTCTTGTCCTTTTCGACAATGGTACAATGTTCTTGTCCCGCGACAGTCTGTTAATCGCACCCTTAAAAATTGACAAGAAGTTCCCTACCAAAAAATAATGTGAACAGATTTTGTAAAATTTCCTGAAATATATTTCCACTTCATGCATACTCTTGGTTTCACTGCATTCAAAAGCACGGTATGATGGAAGGGATAGTCATGCAATTATCATTTCAGAGGTTCAATTACATAAGGGAGCGATGAAGATGGTCCAAGAAACGATTACAGAAGGTGTTATGCGCACGCGGAACAAACTGCGCAAAGATTTGCTAGTTTCGGTGTTTGACGAGTTTGACGAGAGCATTATGCATCTCTCCGCAGTCAAGCGGGAAGAGAAATATCGCAAGATGTCGCTGTCTCCGTTTTCATTCTTTCGGGGAAGCTCCTATTTGTTCTATTTTGATGCCACACGCCAGTATTTCCCCTATCATACACCGCCAGAGCGCCCCACCTGGATTCAGGGGGACCTGCACTTCGAGAACTTCGGTGCTTTTCACATTCAAGGCAGGCAGATCGTCTACGATGTGAACGATTTCGACGAAGGATACCTCGGCAGCTATCTGTATGATGTTCTCCGCATGTCTAGCAGTATCGCTCTGGTCGGTCGACAATTCGGTTATGCTGAAGCTGAACAGAAAGAGCTCATTCAAGCCTACCTTCGCGCTTACGCCAAGCAAATTCACCGTTTCTGCAAAGGGAAGGATGATCCTGCCCGCTTCATAATGAATGAGCAGACGGCAAAAGGACCGATCCGGAAGTTGTTACGCAAGCTTGAAAAACGCAAGCAGGCCCATTTCCTTGAAAAGGTTACCGCTCAGATGCAGCATGGCCGCTCATTTCTGGAGAACTCTGAACTGGTCGTGCCAGAAGAAGCTGAACAGCGCCAATTGGAGCAAGCATGGACGGACTATCTGGATACCGTCGCAGAACGACACCTGGACGACACCCATTACGCGATCAAGGATATCGCCATCAAACACGGCTCAGGTACCGCTTCGATCGGACTTGATCGGTATTACCTGCTCATTGAAGGCGGGATGTGCCTGAACGATGAGGACGACACCATTCTGGAAGCCAAAGAGGTCCGTGTCCCTGTACCTGCCTATTTCCTGCCCTATTCCGAATCCTTCTGGAACCATTTCGGTCATCAGGGCAAACGGGTAGTAACGACTCAACAAGCCATGCATCATCAGGCGGATGCCTATCTCGGCTATATCACGATTGAGGATCGGGACTTCTACGTCAGGGAGCGTTCTCCATACAAGAAACGGCTCAAGCCACAGAACATCCAGAGCATGGACGACATGCGCCAGGTTCTGCAAGCGATGGGTAAACTGACAGCCAAAATGCATGCCCGTGCCGATATTGATGTCGCGAACGGTATCCTTTCGTATCATAGTGAGCAAGAAATTGCCCGAGCTATAGGTTGCGATGTACACAGTTTTGCTCGCTATGTCGCGGACTGGAGCTATCTATATTCCGATCAGGTAGAACGAGATTACGCTCTCTTCACGGATTGGTACCAGGATCGTTTCGGCGAACATGCATAATGCGCTGCACAAAGAACAGGCCGCAAAAGGGGATCCCTTTTTACGGCCTGTTCTTGTTGGAAACCATCTGACTGACATGAATGAATCTGCTTTGTCCTTAATTCAACAGTTCTACGCTGTCGTACACCCAACCCGCGCTTAACCAGTTCCTTAAATCGCTACTACCGCTAATCGGCGTAATCGGCAATAGGAATATGTTCTTGTCCATTCCGGTAATCTGTACAAGTTCTTGTCCTTGGCTTGGGACAAGAACTTGTACAGATAAAATAAAAAAGCCGCTAAAATAGCGACTTTCAATTGGACAATGTTCTTGTCCCCCGACATGAACAAAAGCAGCCGATACTTGACCAGCTGCTTCTTAATTGTATTGAGCTAACGTTTCCCGTTAGTTTAACAAACCCCTATAATAATTTAGACATAAAATACTGGTCGAAAAGTTTGTCATTTATCAATAGTGAGTTTCTTTTTATTCCTTCTATCTCAAATCCCATTTTTTTATATAGAGATACTCCTGCTTCATTTTGAATGACCACTGTAAGTTCTAATCGTAAAATATTATGAGCTCTTGCCCATTCTTCTAACCTTTGAAATAGATTTGTTCCTATACCACGCCCTGTGTACTCTTCTAAAATACCTATAACTAGGTAGGCTGAATGCTTTGTTCTTCTTGTGTCTCCGCCAATGACTGCTAGACACCCTACTAACTTTCCAGCTTGTTCTGCAACAAGTACTGTTGAATTACTCTCTTTGTTTACTCGTTCCAACCATTTACGTTGTTGTTCAGAAGACTTTTTCTTTCTCCTGGTTCCATAAGCATAAAATAAGCCTCGGTTTCAACTTCCTTCATTAGCAAATCAAAACTTTCAGCATCCTCAGGTTCTATCTCTCTGATAAACATTGAATCCCCCCATAAATATACATATCCAATATTATACATGTTATTGAACTAACATGCCCGTTAGTTGAACAAAATCAGCTGATCACTTTGACCGGCTGCTTTCTTAGTTCTATTACTCTAACGTTTTTCCGTTAGTTCAATAGAAAGAGCAAGCTGTGGTTGCCTACTCAAAAATATGTGTAATCTACCCTTTAGTTCAACGAATATCGGATAACCTTGTTTATACCTAAACCTATGAATAAGGAACAACCTCTCTAATTACTCACTTTTTCAGAACTCGTGCTGAAGCGAAAGACTAGCTTTTCTCCATCTTCAGGATGATGACCAAGTTCTTCGGAGTATTTCCCGTTAGTACATGTGTTAAGTGTTCTACGCCAGAAACGTTTCGCACGTTCGTTTCGTTCGGTGGGATTTGTTTGCAATTCCCATTGCCCTGGCATCTTTCCAATAATCTGTCGCACTGCTTCTTCTCCAACACCCTTTCCTCGATAATTACGTAATAGGAAGAACTCATTCATGTAATAATCGATATAGTGAGGACATGGTATGAAAGGGGAAGTAGCCACAAAAGCAAGCCCCGCTGGTATATCATCCACTGTGATAAGATAAGGGAATAATATGTTCGGGTGTTCCCACCAAATATCAAACACGCGATTCTGTTCCATCAAAGTTCGGGTATCATCATTCTCAAACACCCCATAACGATTGGACTTGTGTTCCCATACTTCAGACAAATCATGCAGATAAAGAGGATAAATATTATTGATAATGAACTTCTCCTCCATACCGCATAGTCTAGCGGTAACATTTAACTTATTTACTTCATGATTAACGCAATCCATTTTGCAACTCCTCCGATTCCGATACTCTCAATCAACAATATCACTGATACCATAATTCTTTCCTAGCATCAGTATAAGGTGAATATCGCATCCTTTATAGGCAGAGTATTTATATATTCATTTTTTACATAACAAAAGGCCCGTGTTGGTTTTATCCAACATGAGCCTTTTGTTATGCCTGCGTTTTATAAACAATCTTCTTCATGCTGTCATGGGATAGACAGTAGGAATTCGCGAGTTGTTCCACATTCATACCCTGCCTGAGAAGCTTCCGAGTTATACCCAATGATACTGAGGTGATTTTAATATTATGCCCTTGTTAAATTCAACTAACCTGCCCGTTAACGCAATGAAGCTGTCGGTCAACAAAGGCAGCCTCACTTTCGTCGTTTATTCATTTAAAGTTACCCGTTGGTTCAATAATATAATCTTTAAATCTATATCCAGTCATTAACATAAAAAACTATCCCTATGATAGCTCCAATTGTAGCAGCAGTTAACACTATAAAGGCTGTTACCCCTTTTGAATCTTTCCTTTTCATCAATGAAGTTCCTCCTATAATCAACTATTTTTCTGACATTATAATACTACTTTACGAATACTCGTCCCATTAGTTACAAAATCTATCCAGGCCGTTTACTTAAAGAAACAAGAAGCAGTTGCCAATCGGTAAACTGCTCCTTGCTGATTTGAATTAACGTTTCCCGTTAGTTCAATGACTCCTTTAAATCAACCCTTGTATAAGTTTGCTCATATGTTGTCCCGTCTTCATTATGGAATAAAGCTGTTCTTGAGTATGGTTCATTAATTCTTTTATATCCAAGCTTGGTTATAAGCTTTATCATTTTCGGATTCCCAATTGGGTCAACACTAACGAATATTTCAGAATAGCCGAGTTTCCTTGCAAGTTTTTCACGATGTCTAATTAAACTCGAACCAATACCATTTCCACGATAATTTTCATTTACATATAGATCACACAATTTGGGCGATAAGTTACTATTAAGTTTTAAGAGACCGAACCCCAATGATGCTGGTATTCAAACAGACTGAACTTATTAAGTCATCTAAGGAGCCAATCCTCTGTTCAACTGAATCTACATGATAAAACGTACATGTGTTTCCGATTTCATTCAGTTCATTTGTTGAAGAGTATAAATAAATTTTCTTTCCTGCTCCCAGAGCAATTCCTAACTCAACATGACTCCCTTTCCCAGCTGGGATCATTACAATTACTACATCTGCAGCCAAAACCCCTGAAACCTCTTTTTGGCCAATTTTACGGAGTTTGGAGATAGAGTCTATGTTCGAATGTGTTGTCCAATCATATGTTTGTTGAAAACCACGCGCTTTCAAATTCTCAGCGACTTGCCGCACGTTTTCTATGTTTTTGAGACTGGACGCTATGTAAAATTTCATTTCGTTCCCCCATTCGGCCTTCTAAGCATGCAGTTATATAGTAGCACATATTGGAAGTGTCCTGCCCGTTAGTTGAACAAAAGCAGCCGATCTCATGGATCAGCTGCTTCTTAATTGTATTGAACTAATGTTTCCCGTTAGCTTAACGAAGTTCACTTGGTCATTTTCTGGCTTGTTGCCTTCATTTCTGCGCTTTTCAAGCTTTTCGCGGGAATGAGATCAAGTTCTTGTCATTTGGTTTTGACAAGAACTTGATCTCATAAATACAAAAAGCCGCGATATTCGTGGGTCCAATTGGTTAAGTTCTTGTCTTCCGATACATTCGCCGATCCCATGTATCGAGGCAAGCTCTTTCAGAAGCATATTTTACCTCCAAGAAGCACTCTGTTCCGTTCATTCGCTGAATCCACATGTCAAAAATGGATTCTACTAATTCTCCTTGCCATTCGACTTGTATTCGCTTGGGTTGTTCACAGTTGTACTAACCTCAAAAAGTACGTTATCATGGTTTTTCAGATTGCTTCCCTTATTGTACTGTTTTGCTAATTGCTCCAAAGGCAGACCATCTTCATACTCACAAAACGTGTATTCATGACCGTATCAGGCACCAAAATGAGTATTGATTGCACTAAGTTAATTTCTACAGTAATCGTGAACATTAAATCAACTCTTTTGATGTAGTTTTAGCTGTCCATTTAGCAAATAAATTCTTTAATCTGCCGTCTTTGGATGAGCTGTTGTTTCCCTTAGCTTAAATCGCGTTTGTTCAAATCTAACCTTTCTTTCATCTAGATTCATTGTATATTTCTTCACCTAAGGAATTACTAATTGAAATATTTTTTACTTTTGCGTGACCAATGCTTGATACTAACAAGCCCTTATTTTCATTGATTCCCCTTGATTCAACAGTGCCATCCGAATATATTAAGGTAATACTTTTAGATCCTTTATCCAATAGATCATTAGGTATAATGATTGCAATATATGATACTCCATCGCCAATAGTTATTACATCTTGATTATTTGATCCCCAAGATAGATTGTGATCATGTAGCTTTCCATGCTGATCCGAATACAGTGTAATTAATGAATTTTTCATCAAAATAATAGCACTGCCCTCTACCCATATGGTATCAAGAGTAGCTAATTCATTTTCTGAGATATATCCCACAATCTGTTCGTTGGTTGGGGCAGTGTAAATCAGATTAGACTCCTTAGAGCAACCTGTCATAATGATCATTAAGATCAAGAGATATGTAATTTGCTTTAGCTTCATATAACTCCCCTCTCATTTGATGAGTTAGGATTAAACTGATAAAAATCACATACGAACCAGATAATAGAAAGTTGCGTTAACCTTCCTGTCAGTTGAACAAAAGCAGCCAATCACTTTGACCAACTGCTTTTTTAGTTCTATCACGCTATAGTTTCCCGTTAGCTGCCTTTTATTTTCAGCTCATGGGTATTCAATTTCCTTTTTGGTACCACTTTTTTCATATATGATCTCTGTTTTTCTGCCATCCGGATATTCCTTGATCATTTTTTCATTTTCTTCATATACAATGGGCACACCATTGCTTTTGGCCTCTTGTCTGGCCGAGAGTGTTGCTTTTACTAAAATTTCATTCAATTCAGAAATTGCAATACGTTTCATGTGAAAGATACCCTCCTTAAATAATTGTACGTAAAAGTTTCACTATTATGGGCTGAACATTTTTCAAGTTTAACTGTGCTAAATGCCATTCTCAAGAAATCTTTCTCACTAATTTGTCCAGACAGTCTTTTTCATTCAGCTTATTGGTTCCGACTTGGAGCTCCTGAACCATCTGCATCAATAATAATAGCACTGATAGGAAAAGTACCGTCATCTCTAGTCTTTTCCTCTTCTCCAAAAGTTAGCAGAAGGTTTTCGTAATGGTATCCACCTACACATCCCATCTCAGTAATTCCCAATTACAATATATTCAAGAAATATATTGCTACTCCTTCTCCCATAATGCTGATTTTTTCTTGCATCAGATACCTTAACCTGCTCGTAATAGAACAAAAGCAGCCGATCACTTTGATTAGCTGCTTCTTTTATTATTGTACTAACGTTTCCCGCTAGTTTAATAACCTTTACTGCTAGGAGATCAGCAATCGTTCATTTTTTCAAAAGGAAACCGAAGTAGAAATTTATTTAAATAATATGCAGAAGATATCCTAATGTTGATAGATTCAGGCCGAGCTGAGATAATTGCTTGTTTTTAAAATTTTGAATTATTTAAGTGCTGCCATTTGATTTCGACAGAATATATTACTATATATTTCCATTCTTAAGGTACGCTTGGCAGTTCTATCATGTGGAATACGCTACTATGCAATCCGTCTCAAACGGGATGCTAAGAGCAACTAGTCTAAGATGACAATGGTTTGTGTCGGTTTAGGCGAGCCAGGTACTTGACATATGTAATCCGTAGCCCTAAAATGAGCTAAGTCAGTCGATTATGGACTCAATGAGTCGATAATAGGAGTGCAAATGAATAATATTTTTAACTCGATATGCACTTCATGTCCATTCGACTAAAGGAGCTGGTTCTTTGTATGAATGCTAGCTGAATCACGCACCTTTTTTTGTTCCAATTATAGATATAGGATATCTATAATATCTAAATATTGATAAATAGGAGGCAGTGACAAATTGTATCACTTTACTTTTAGAACCTAGATTAGGGAGATGACGAACGATGAAAATATTTATGACAGGCGTTACCGGATATATTGGAAGTTCTGTGGCTAAAGTATTGCTCGATGCGGGGCATTCTATTTATGGTCTGACCCGGAGCACCAGCCAAATAAACGAGCTGAAAGAGCTTGGAGTCGAGCCTGTCGTGGGCACACTTGAAGATACGGAAATACTGGCTGATTACGCAAAACGGAGCGATGGAGTGATCCATACAGCTGACGTTGCTCACCGCAAGGCTATTGAAACGTTTATTAGCGCTTTGCGCGGTACAGGTAAGCCGTTGATTCACACATCCGGTTCAGGCAATGTTGCGGATGATGCCAAGGGCGAATTCCAGAGCGAGCAAATCTATAACGAAGAAACACCTTTAACAAGGGACTTGGAATCGATTCGAGTCAATGAGCTGGTGCGTAAAGCTGGGGTCGATCAAGGAGTGCGAGGCATTGTCATCGTACCTTCCATGGTATATGGAACGTCTCTCGGACTTCCAAGAGACAGCGTTCAACTTCCAATGATTGTACAGAAATCGAAAGAAATGAAGGCCGGAGTCTATATTGGCAAAGGTCTGAACAGATGGTCGAACGTCCATATTCGTGACTTGGCCCAATTGTATCTTCTTGCGCTAGACAAAGCGCCATCCTCCTCTTACTTTTTCGCAGAAAATGGCGAGGAATCGTTCCGTGATCTAAGCCGTTACGTGAGTGAGGCGCTTGGATATGAGGGACGTACGGTAAGCTGGTCTCTGGAAGAATCGGTTTCTGAATTTGGCCTTCTGGCTCAATATACACTTGCGACGAATTGCCGAATTCGTTCTGTGCATGCTCGAAACTTGCTTGGCTGGAAGCCTGAAGCCGAATCCGTGCAAACTTGGCTTGCTAATAGCCTTTGAGGGTTGTGATATTGATCAGGGAGGTAGAAGGAAGACGACCAAGATTGAGGCCGAGGCGAAAAGTATGGGAACGTTTGATTTGGACGTCACGGTCTTATTCATTACCAGTGTACTTGAAATTTATTACCATTTGGGTCATAAAAGTGGAAAAAGGCATGACCATTATCTTCTTTTATATCCTCTACCTTAACTTGATTATCAATTAAGTGTTGATGAAATTTAGATAATTCTGGACTGGTAAAGCCAATGCTAAACTCTTGTTTATTATCAATTGTAAAATGTGCAAATGCTTCATCTTCGGTAGGAACTAAGATAAGTAAGAAAGGTCCTTCATTTACTTTTAAAATTGTAAGTTCCTCAGTTTTGTTTAGTAAATGCAGCCCTAATACATCTCTATACCATTGTGTAGACAGTTCTAAATCTTTTACAGGAATTCTAATATAATGTACTTGTTCAATAAATGATTTACTCATTGTCTTCTCTCCTTTATTTAATCCGGTATATCCTATAGTTCCCTTTAGATACACCTTTTCCTTCCGATTATTGAATTAACTTGTCCGTTTGTTGAACAAAAGCAGCCGATCACTTCGATCAGCTGCTTTCTTAGTTTTATTATGCTATCGTTTCCCGTTAGTTCAATAGGGAATTCTTAATATAGCATTCTTAACTCAGTATAGATTACTTCCCCTATATTAAGAAAATGTGGAATGTCACATATTTTGAATTGTTTTTTTCAGCTGTCCATCGAACGACCGATCTACTTCTGATTCGTTGAAGTAAACTTTCATAATGTTCTTTTTCTCATATATATTTGGATAAGTTATTAGATTTGCGTTTTGCAAACGCTCGTTGAAAGATTCACGTGCTTTCCCTCGTGCCTTTTCCGACTGGAACACATAAACTAGCAAATTTACCGATTCTTCATTATTGACGCTATTCCCGATCCTATACCCGTTCCCTTCTCACTTAGTTTGATACTTTGTCCTTTAATAGACTGCGTTACATTTCCCATCGTCAGATCTTCTTTTATGTCTCTCCCATCTAAACATCCCGAAAGAATAATAAAAATAAACAAATTATCACTATTTTATACCTCAACGCGCAACACCCTCCAACATATTAGGAACGATTATTCAAGGGAAAGTGTTGCATATATTTTTCGATGTGAAGGTTAGCCATTGAACTAATCTCCCGGTTAGTGGAACAAAAGCAGCCGCTCACATTGATCAGATGCTTTCTTAGTTCTGTTACGCTATCGTTTCCCGTTAGCTTAATGCTATGTATCATTAAAACTAAACTTCATTATATAATCCTCTTCAACTAATTCAGTCTCACCATTTATCAAAAGAGATGAAAATTTTTCGAAAAGTTGTTTAATCTCAGTATTAGCATTAATTAGATCAATACTTTTTCTATATTCATTTTCGTTCTTATATTTTGATATTTCAATCCACTTACTTTTTTCTTGATTACTATTTATACAGAAAGATTGAAAGTCTATGTAAGACGCATAAATCTCCGCTGATTTTTTTGAATCTCTAAGTACTCATCTATTCTATCAGGCTGAATTTGGTACTGATAAACTTTAACAAACATTATATTGCACCTCCTATTTTTACTGATTAATTATAGAAGAAGAGTACTTTTGTATAAATATTCAGATTAATTATTTAACTTAAACCAATGAAATACTCCGTGATTTACTTGATTACTTTAGCTGATTTATCAGCGACTATAGTAATCATGATTATTATAGAATGTATTTATGTACTTCGATGTTCTATTTTTTCATAAAGATCTTGCCCGTCTTAACTGCGATCCTAATTACGTGTTTAGAACGGTTTTAATATTTGACATAAAGTTCCCTACTAAAAAAACACCTCCAAGTTAATTACTATATCTAACGACAAGGTAACCATCACTTGAAGGTGTTTGGTATATCTTAGCGGCGCTCGACGGCTACGCCCCCAAAGACTCCCCACAGGTTTGTAGGGTCATTTAAGTACTTATGTGGAAACCCCAGCTCAATCGCGCTTACCGTGTCGAGCCTTTGCAGTTGTTCCTCCGTAAGCTGCATATCAAGCATATCCAAATTGCTTTCAAGCTGTCCGACTTTGCTTGCCCCCAGCAAAATGGATGTAACGGACTTTTGTGCTCTAAGCCATGCCAGCGCAACATGCGCTGCCGGAGCATTCACTTCATCTGCTACTTTTTTGACTTCATCCACAATATTAAATACGCGCTCATTCAGCATACCATGATTAGCCATCATGGTTACCCGCGAGCTCCAGCCTTCGGAATCCTTGCTATGCTGCTGCAGCTCCTCCCTTGAATATTTTCCGGTCAGTAGACCGTTAGCCAGAGGCGACCAGACAACAACCCCAAGCCCCATCTCCTGAGCCATCGGAGTGAGCTCTCTTTCCGACGTTCGCTCGATCAGACTGTGTTCATTTTGCAGGGCAACCAGAGGAGACCACCCTCTCAGGTCGGCGATCATCTGCATCCGCGAAATCTGCCAGGCCGGCGTATCCGATATCCCTACATAAAGCACCTTGCCGGCTCGTACAAGATCATCCATAGCGCGCAGCACTTCCTCTACCGGCGTCGTGTTGTCCCAAGAG
Source organism: Paenibacillus sp. 7516 (assembly GCF_002272715.1). Lineage (NCBI taxonomy): Bacteria > Bacillati > Bacillota > Bacilli > Caryophanales > Paenibacillaceae > Paenibacillus > Paenibacillus sp. 7516. Next base: position 34,268 of record NZ_NPBI01000005.1, on the reverse strand, counting down.
TGCAAATACAGCAGGTCGATATGATCTGTTTTCATTCGCGACAAACTTGCTTCAACCGAGCGGATCATGCTCTTTCTGTGATTGCCGCCTGCATTCGGGTCCCCTTGATGCGTATTCATCGTATATTTCGTGGCAAGCACGATGCGATTACGACGCTCGCCCAGAATTTCACCCAACATTTTTTCCGAGCTTCCGTTCGTGTATCCACTTGCTGTATCGACAAAATTTCCGCCCCGGTCGAGATAAATGTCCAGCATGTTCTGGGCTTCATCCGTGCCTGCGCCCCACCCCCAATCTGTACCGAAAGTCATGGTGCCAAGAGCAAGCTCCGAGACGCGTAATCCGCTTTTACCTAAGAAATAATATTTCATATATGCCTCCCTAATAATAATTATTCGATTTTTCAAAACTGGAAATCTTTCATTTTCTCTAATCATCGTTAGATAGATACGCCGCTTTTTACATGAATCACCCCCTTTAATTAATATCTCTCCACCATGGAACCGATGGCATTTCAGAAGAACCAATTTCAACACTTTCGCCTATGCGAGGTGTCGCGATGACGACGTTTCTCTCAGCCGCAGCCTTGAGAACACGTTTGATCGGTTCATCCCAGTCATGGAAGGCGAGTGTAAATGCTCCCCAATGAACCGGAAGCAAGATGTTACCTTGAAGTTCAATATGGGCTTGAACCGTCTCCTCGGGCAGCATATGCAGCGGCCACCAGCCACTGTTGTCGTATTGCCCGGCCTCGATTAACGTCAGATCAAAAGGGCCATAATGATTACCAATCTCTTTAAAGTGAGGACCATAGCCGCTATCCCCGCTGTAAAAGATTTTTGTATGTTTTCCTTCGATAATCCACGAACACCACAATGTGGTATTTTGCTTAGAAAAACCTCGTCCCGAGGAATGTTTTGCCGGTGTACAGCGAAACTTCAGGCCTTCAAACCCGACTTCCTTCCACCAATCAAGCTCCACAATCTTCTCAGGAGCAACACCCCATTTTTCCAGATGGCTGCCAACTCCGAGGGGAACATAAAATGTTCTGACTTTATCCTTTAATCTCCGGATAGACCGATAATCCAGATGATCATAGTGATCATGTGAGATGAGCACCGCATCAATCTGTGGCAGATCTTCGATTTCAATGGGCAGTTGTTCGCTATAACGTCTGCCGCCAAACCTGAAAGGAGAGGAATAGGGCTCGAATATCGGATCTAACAGGAATAGCCGCCCCTCCAGTTGAATGAACGAAGTAGAGTGCCCGAGCCATGTAACGGCCGCTTTATTAACATCTTTCTTTGATAAAGGTGTCACAATTCGTTGAACCGGCAGTGTTTCTTCTGGCCGTGCCCTGGGATTGCCTTTGATATATTGCCGCAAGATTGGGAGTAAAGCCTTCAGACTGTAATCGACAGGTGATTCAACAGGATATTTAAACCTCCCGTTTACGAAGTTTTGGGATGTTTGATATTCCGTGCTTCTCTTTCTGGACATAGGTACCAACTCTCAAATTGTTTATTAAAATCTATTTTAATTGAACGTTCATTCATTATAGAGTTTAAAAAAAAGGACTCCTTATGCTTTGACAGCGTCCCAGCTTGATTGAATCAAGTCCTTCACATTTTTATTAGTAAATTCAAATTCTCTTCTGTAATGTTGCTTAGCCAGCTCGGTCACAGGAGCATAAATCAAAACCAACAGCAGCGTGGTATCGTAATCTTTAAGCAGCTTCTGTTCTTTGCCTTCCTCAATCAATTTATAAAAAGGCTGGAACATCATACTGGAATCTTCAAGATACAAATTCTCGACAAGCGGTGAATTGCAAAATTGTTCATAAAAGAGGAATTCATCTTTATGGTTAAGAATGAATTCAATATAGTTGCTCATAATCAATTCAAATCTTTCCTTGACCGGCATTGGATGATGGACACCCTGGAACATACTCGAACTAATCTTCTGCTCGACATTCATAAACAGCTTCCTCAGCATGTCCTCCTTGTTTTCGAAGTAAACATAGATCGTTCCTGGTGATACCTTAGCCCGTTTGGCAATTTTAGACATGGAAATTTCAGAGAAGCCGATCTCGTTCAAAAGCTGTATGGTTGCTTGAACAATAGCTTCATTTTTGTTTTTGTCCTTATATCTCATGGTTGAATAATAAATGATCGTTCAATTAAAGTCAAATATCAGCGATAAGGTCAAACAAATATATAGTGAGATAGGAGAGAATTGGCCTAAACGTCTGCCAGACAGTATCGTCAAAGGTAGCGAAAATTGGGGGCTTAGCTACCTAGTGGTGTTAGTCAATTTCTACAACGTCATGTTTTTCGGAACCAGTAGAGTCTTTGATGATATTGTATTAAAAATTGGTATAGATATTATCAGTGAAACTTCCATTCAAACAAAACTAAACAACCAGTCACCGATTGATTATCGACGACTGGCTGCTTTTAACTTTCAAGGTGTTTTGATCCCAGTCTCATAAAGAGGGATCAGTCTTCAAAAAACTTACCGGTTTTTAGTAAAGTCCTTCCTGGGGGAGCTTGAACTACATGCCCTTTTGGCGGAGACAATGTTATAAGCTTTGAGACGTTGGGCGGACAATCAGTTCGTTAATGGTTACGTTAGTCGGCTGCTGGATTGCAAATAGTATCGTTCTGGCAATGTCGCTTGGGTCAAGTTGACTCCATTCCTGGCTGCCCAATTTCTCCAATGCCGGATAAATGGAGTTATCGGTAATGGTATCGTACAGCTCGGTCTCCACCGCACCAGGGGAGATGAGTGTTGTCCGAATATTTTGTGTGGATCCCAATTCGGTTCGCATACCTTCTGTTAAAATCCGTACAGCATGCTTGGTCGCACTATAAATAGAGCTTGAAGGGAAGATGATATGTCCCGCAATGGACGAGAAATTAATGATATGCCCCTCATTACGTTCTTCCATATGTTTGTACACTGCCGCCATCCCATAGAGGACGCCCTTAATGTTCACATCGATCATTCTCTCCCATTCGTCGACTTTCAAATTTTTGAAGAACGAAAGAGGCATGATCCCAGCATTATTAATCAAAATGTCGATTTGTCCATAGACTTTAATCGTTTTATCCGCCAATGCTTCCAGATCAACACGCGAAGTAACGTCAGTAACCTTGTAGCTGGCTTCACCTCCAGCTTTACGGATTTCTTCTTGCAGCTGCTGCAATCGGTCTTCCCGGCGAGCGGCAAGCATGACTTTAATGTTGTGTTGTGCGAGAAGTTTCGCCGTGGCCGCTCCCATTCCGCTGCTTGCACCTGTGATGATTGCTACTTTTGTCTTCATGTGTACTTCCCCTTTGTCCTTGTATTAGCCACTCATCGTCGGCTTGATTCAAGGTTATCAATTAGAGTTTAATATAAGTCAAGTCTCAAATATCAAATAATTTGCATTGTCGAAATCCCCACAAATTCGTGGGGTTTTTGATGATGCAGGACAATAAATGGAAATAATCGGAAAATAACAGCGGAAAATATATTAGAGTTTACTCTAATATAAGCACCAAAAAAAGATGCGTCTCCATCCGGGAAACGCACTCCATTTTAGAATGAAATGTTGCAAACCAACATCTAGGGCAGCATCTTGGCCAATCCTTTTTCCTGCATGTCATAAAGTGCCAGTTTGTAATTGATTTGCTCCAAATATTTAATTGTTTCCGAGAGGTCCTTCTCCACTTTTTCCTTGTGGATAAGCATCATTTGTTTACGTAATTCTAGGGTGTTCTCGCCTTCTTGGTATAGATCCACATATTTCCTGATCTCGGCTAGTGGCATGCCCGTCGCTCGCAGCGCCAAAATAAAATTCAACCAATCCATACTCTCTTCGTCATACACTCGATTGCCACTCGAATCGCGCTTGACATATGGCAGGATCCCTTCCCGTTCGTAAAATCGAAGAGTATATGGGGTAATTCCGGTTTTCTCCGAAATTTCTTTAATCGTGGACATCACATTCTCCTCCAGTCATCAAAGTAAACTCTACTTTATCCTTCATTCATTTCCATATTTCTGGAATTAGCAACCAACTATTAAGGGGATATCCTAGTTTAATGGCGAATTGAACAAGCTTTTAACTTAGAGTTTACTGTATGGATTTAGATGTATTCAATACAAAATTCGCAGAAGGTATTGTGTCTACAACATATATCTACCTCCAAAGCTCTCTTAAAATCGTATTAAAACCTCCTATATGGGCAGAGTTAACTTAAATTTGATTCTAATAGAGGTGGGCTGTTCTGAAAAAAGGTGGAATCTTCGTCTCTTTAACTAAGGATCCATCCCAAGAAAACTGTGTAGTGTATTTTTGTACTAATAAAGACTTGTCTGTATGTGTTATTAATTTAGATGTGTATCTAATCGGTAATCGGACTATGTTCTTGTCCATTCCGGCAATCGGTACAAGTTCTTGTCCTTGGCTCGGGACAAGAACTTGTACCGATAAGGTTCGACAATTGTTGAAGCAATCCTGCCCGTTAGTTGAGCAAAAGCAGCCGATCATATTGATCAGCTGCTTTCTTTGTTTTATAACTCTATCGTTTCCCGTTAGCTTAATCTTATTTTTAATTCCTAAGCGCGTTTCACGAGATTAAGTTGTCTATCTGCCTATCCACTAATGACCAGGCCAGCGGTTGATTAGGTACAGGTAATGATTAAGGATAATATATCCTTGTACTAACCTGCCAGTTAGCTTTATAGACTTTCTGCTGTTTTTCCAGATATATCGTTAGAGGATTTTTCAAAACATAAATTAACTGTTCTTTCAATAGACCTAGTACGATGCATAACATTACGTGGAATCGTAAAAATTTCTCCAGGTTTAAGTGATATCGTCCTATCTTCCAAATCAATGAAAAGTTCTCCTTCAAGAACCATGAACAACTCATCACAATCTTCATGCTTATGCCAATGATATTCACCATTAATAACAGCAATACGTAGGGCATGATCATTTACTTCATTCACTATCCAGTTTCTATATTCGGATATCTCCTTAGTAATGTCATATAAATTAATTTTTTCAAGATGTCCTTCTTTCATTTCTTAAGACCCCTTTTTGAGAGTGATATTGTATATTATATAGCTGACTTAGAATTAACAGCCGGTCATAACGATTGCTTTCATGTATTCATTCAACTAACGTTTCCCGTTAGTTTAAAAACATTCCCCTTTAGTAAACTGACTGCTACATGAATCCCTTATTTGAATGATTACTTCATTAAGGAAGGAATAATTGAATCAATCTGAATCCCTCTAGATGCTTTTAACAAAATCACATCATTTTTCTTAATTTGAATACATCCTCCCCTTTTCGCTCCTTTCTCACTCTTCCTTCTGTAACTGTTCGTCCCGTCTTTTCACTTACTTCATATAATATACCAAATATGGAATCGACAAAAAAGCAGCTAAAATAGTGACTTTCAATGGGACCATGTTCTTGTCCCTCGACAAAACCATTCATATTGAGCTCTCCTCTTACGCAATTTGCTGATAGGAAAACGGTATATGTTTATAGTGATAGTGCTCGTACTGATCAAATTGGAGAGCCAGCGACAGAAGAATACTATACTCCAGGTTGGGGTCCTAACGGGCCTCTTTAATAAGGCGAATTTTTTTTAAAAGGTCTTTCACTCTTTATTAACGGGAAAAATTCACAGCACAACCTTCCCTTACTTCGTATAAATTACGATTCGACTAAATCAATCATATATTATAATTGACGAATAATTGATATAACTAATTGAAAATTTAACTAAACCTTATCCTACATTAGTATTATATAAGCTATAATAATAATCTTTAGAATGGAGCAAATCAGCATGTGTACCACACTCTGTTAAACGACCTTCTCTTAAAACAAATATCGTGTCTGCTTTCTCTACGGTAGATAAACGGTGCGCGATGATAATTACAGTTTTATTTGACAAAACTAACTTTAAGTTTTCTGTGATTAAGGATTCAGTTAAATTGTCCAAAGCAGAAGTTGCTTCGTCTAATATAATAATTGGAGTATTCTGAAGAATAGCCCGGGCCAGTGCAATTCTTTGTTTCTGGCCTCCTGACAGTTTTACACCTCTATCCCCTATCTTGGTATTAAAACCGTCCGGTAAAGATACAATATATTCATAAATATCTGCAATCTGGGTGGCTTTCATGACTTCCTCTTCCGTAATCCTAGTCGTACCTAATACTATGTTGTTGAAAATGGTATCGTTGAATAGGAATGTATCCTGAGAGACGACAGTGATTGACTTTCTTAAAAAGGTCAAGTTGTATTCTCTTATGTTGATTCCATCTATTAATATATCTCCTTTATCCGTTTCCCAGATTCTCGTTAACAGATGAATTATCGTACTTTTACCTGATCCGCTCTCGCCTACAAGTGCATTCACACAGCCTTTCTCAAAGGTGAGATTTAATTCCTGAATGACTCTTTGATCTTCTTCATAAGAAAAAGATACGTTCTTGAATTCAATTTCCCCTTTAACTTTTGCAGTACAACCCCTACTATTGTGTGTAATATCAGTAGGTTCGTCTAACAATCTAAAAATTCGATCGATTGAGACGACTGATTGCTGGTACCTCATATTAATATGCACCATTTTAATAATGGGACCAAGTAACTTTTGAGAGTATTGAAGAAAGGCAATTAACCCTCCAATCGTCAACGCTCCATTAATGACTTTAAATCCACCATATCCTAAAATGAGTACAGTGGTAATTGTACTTAACAAACTTGTAACAACCATGTTTGATGAAGACACGACTTCAAGTTTAATCCCTTTTCTTAACATCTCTCTTCCTATTTGGATATATCGTTTTAAATAATATTTTTTCCCCTTTAGAAGAGTAATGTGGATAACTGAGGGGATGAATTCCTGAATATGAATGACAAACCTTCCAAGGATATCTCGAAATTCACGATTTAAGTTGACTATTTTTCTATTGAACCAACGTTGAGAGAGAAAAAATATAGGCAAGAGCACAATTGTCAAAAGTAAAAGTTCCGGCTGAATATAAATTAAGAATATAAAAATTCCGATTACTGTTAGCATCTCAGAGATCGTAGAAAAAATCATAGAGGTTGATAGATCCTCGACCAATGCAGTATCGTTATTTATAGTGGCTATTATTTCGCCGGATTTTGAATTAGAATGAAATTTCCCCGTTAACTTCTGTAGGTGTCTGATCATTTTCAATCTCAAATCAAACACGACCTTTTTTCCAATAATTGCATAAATGTAATCGGATAATAGTTTACATCCACCTTGCACTAAACTGATTGATAAGTATAATACGATTAGTTGAACTAGTTGAGTGGGACTTCTTTCTTCAATAGCCTTGTCTATTATTTTCATCGTTAAATAAGGGAGTATAAGCAATGATATTGAATTTCCTATCATGAAAATTGAGGCCACAAAGTGAAGTTTTCTATAACTGAAAATAATTTTAAGCAATCTTAATAAGTTTGTTTTATTTGATTTTTTCGTCATTCCCCATCATCTCCATTAACAAGATCTAGGAGAGAATAGATCGATTGAAAGTCAAAATAATTAATCTTCTCATAATTTAGCTTTATAGTATAACGATCCTCTATCTCTTGAAGAATCAAAACACTTTTTTCTGGATTAAAATGAAACTCAGGATACGTTAATTTGTATTGATATAGTAACTCTTGCTGTTGTTCAGTTAAATTCAAAATGTCTGAAACAATGGAGACCATCTGTTTAACTGCATCACAAGGGTATTCCATAGAAGAGGCATCTTTTAATTCATTAAACTCCATATGATTTAAATACTTGTCCCTCTCCCAGGTATTAATCACAGCTGATTCAAAAAGTTGTTCGATTAACTGATCCTTTGTAAAGTTAGGGTCTTGTTTGAGCATTTGCATAATTAATCCACTACATACTGCAGCGGCCTTACTATTTCCACCGAACATTCCCCATTTCCCTTGTAATCCTTGAGCAAGTATGGGTGTACCATCGGCGATACAATTGATCTCATAGGATGGGTTGAACCAAAACGTTCTGGTATTATTGAAATTCGCACTTTGTACGCCTATTACTGAATCAAAAATAGCTGGTATGCTTGATAAACAGCGGTTACCTAGCGAACAAATGATTAATTTCCCCTGAGAGTTAAGCCTTTTACAGACTTCATTTAACTGATCCGAATATCTCATATTAGCAGTTGCGATGCTTAAATTTATTACTCGTACATCTATGGTTAACAGATACAGCAGTGCTCTGAGCAACATTCGAGAAGTAGCAGCCGCATTATGATCTAATATTTTCACTACATAAATTGGTGCAGTGGGCTCCATTCGTCTAACAATTGAGGCACATAATGTACCATGCCCATGCGTATCTTCATAAAGGTATTCACTTCCTTCCCCTTTTACGAGGTTTATTCCTCCGATCACATTAGAACTTACGTTTTTATTAAAAGAACATAAACCACTGTCGACTATGGCTACCGCAGGATTATTTCTCTTATTTTCCTTTGACCTCATACAGTCACCTAAATTCTTATAATTTTAAAAAACCGGCTTATGTAAGCCGGTTTTTGATATATGGAGAGTTAAAGACCAAACTTATTATAAACTTAACGGGGCAAAGTAAATTTTAGAACCAGGTACTAAAGAATGCGGTTTCCTTATATTCGCATGTGCCACTTTCGAAACTATATCCTTCGTAATATTTACAATCATCATCACAACCTTGACCTTTTACATCTAGTTCTTCAACTTTATCAGTGATTTTTTCGATAACTAACATTTTATCAACCTCCATCACAGTATATTTTTCTTTGCCTTGCCGTATAAGTAGAGAATTCATACAATTACTTTCTCCCGATTTGTTTTGGTCTTTAACTCGAACCACCTAATTCGAGTGTACATAGCATTTCCGATTAATTTGATTTTGTACATTCTCTATCCCGCATAACGCAGCGGATGGTACAAAGTAATTTCCAGTGAGTAGTTTATTTAGAGCTTTGCATCTTCCGCCTGCACATCTTTTATAATGAGTACATCCTGAGCAAACCTCATTTTTTACAGTAGTAGGTTGATGGAAATTGTTGAGTTTATAATCGTCAATGCCTGTATCTACATGACCGGTGATGAACTCGGGTTGTCCCTCAAGATAGGTACAAGGGAAAATGTCCCCCTTAGAACTAATGTTTATAGTTGTAATGCCTCCATCACAATCGCCCATCTCTTTCCTTTTGAAACCATCTACCATTCCAATAAGCAAACTGTTGTTTTTCTGTTTTTCACTCTGATAAAGTTGAGTTGTCTTTTCTAGTTGTTCATAAAGAATCTCCATATGATTCTTGTCCCAACCTGGATCAAAATAATCTGGGATAGGTACGATCGTATTAAAACCTAAATCAACGATATGTTTTATATTTTCAAATAAGGTATTAACAGTGATAGAGTTAAAGGTCATTCTAGCACGAAGATCCGGACGCCTTAGTAAGAACTTTGGTACCACTTCGAGTATTTTATGATAAGTGCCTTGTCCACCTATTCGGGTTCGGTAACGATCATGAGTCTTAGCAGCACCATCTATACTAATGGAAATTGAATAGTTAAAATTTTGGCTTAAGTAATCGATCATTCTATCGTTTAATAAAGTAGCATTTGTTGTTGTCCCAAACTTGACTGTAATGTTTCTTAATGCACATTGAGTTTTGAACGTTTCTGTAAACCAGCGTATTGTATCAAATTCCAATAACGGTTCGCCGCCATGGTAATTGATAATTAAGCTTTTATTGAAATCCCCCAATGTATAGTAATGATTGATTACAAATTGAACCACCGCTTGGGCTGTGATTTTAGTCATTCTGTGGTGTGCTTTATTGTTTCCTTCATAACAATAGGAACAATTAAGATTACAGCTGGTCGTTACCCAAATATTCGCAAGCACTTATACACTCACCTCTTCAATACCCCAAATGACTCGTTCTAAGAACTTTTTCTGTGCTGCACAACGTTCCTCAAATAACTCATCATATCCTTCATAACCCTCTACTCTCTGAATACAATTCCAACAGAAGAGATTTACAGAACAATCTTTACACTTGTGGTATCGATCAGGTTTTAAATTATTCAGCGATTGAAATCCAATACTCGTTTCAATTAACGGATCTTCTTGTAACTGATCTAAATGATCCAACTCATCTATTTGTGCAAGTTTATAATTATCTGAGATCAATAGCCCACAAGGGTAAATGGATCCATCATAATCGATTAAGAGGGTCTTTCTTCCGGCAGCGCATGTACTCATCTTGGTGAGATCAGAAAATTGTTTTATCTGCTCATCGGAAAGTTTTACATCGATTGGTTTTTCTTTATATCTTGAGTTTTTGAGTTTTTTCCCTCTTCCTATGGGATTGAATTGTCGAACTACCGCTTTAGTACCGAGTCTCTTATTTAATTCTCTGAATTCATCCTCCAAATGAGCGTTTCTATCGGTAACTACCATAGACAATGCAATCTTTTGGGCTCCGAACTTTTGAAGAAGTTGAATACTATCCATCACTTTATCAAAAACACCACGACCACGAAGTAATGAACATGATTTATCATCAACGCCATCCAAACTGATATCAAAACTGTCTACATAACGAATTAAATCTTCAACATTACTTGATGTTATAAAAGTGGCGTTTGTTGAAAGTGAGATGCTTCCATTAAACTCTTTAGATGTGTATTTTATAATTTCGAAAAAGTCACTTCTGAGCATAGGTTCTCCACCAGAAAAAACGATATTCTTCGGATTTGCGGCTATAATTTTATCAATAACGGTAATCATTTCCCCAGTAGAACGTGCTTCCTCTGGCGAACATAAAGATGTGTATTCTGCGTTATAGCAGCAGTGGGCACAATGTAAGTTACATTTGTTAGTCAGTGCAAAATAGATCTCATGTATAGTCTGGCCGGGAAGGTTCCCCCCGTCTTTTTGTTCTAAGAGAACCGCATGTTGGAGCTTGTCAAACAGCTCTTGGAAATATAGTTTATCTTCCCTATCTTCCAAACAATCTACTAGCTGAGTGGGGCTCATGGAATTTTCAATACCCAAGTTCAGAATATCAAAGCATTGTTTCGATATTTTTATCCATTCACCCGTTCTCTCATTACCTAGGATTATCCGATTTGCATTCTGTACCACTTTACAATTCCTGCTAAATGTATATGCTTCACTATTCATCTGAACATCACCGCCTTATGTTAGTCTTAATAATGAATTGTGTTATCCCTCCTATATGTGCCATCTTACTAGCTCGCAATCAGCTCTCTCTCTTTTTTTGATGGTTACTTTAACTAACAGAACCGCTTTCAATATTTATATTCTCTTCTATACGAACCATAATAATCCATAATTGTAACGCCTTCATATAAATTATCTCATTTACTTTTTCATTTTTTAGAGTTATATTTTTCATTTGGGATTATATTACATAATATTTCATTTATAGATATCTTTCTTTTTTTGTATCTTTCCACTCTCGATATCCAGCCTAACCACGTATCGTACGCGTGAGCTTTTTAACTCTAACAATCATTCAAATGTGTATAATTATTTCAAAAAGAATGCGGAGGATCTCTATATGAAAACTTTATTAATCGTTGAAGATGACCGCAGTTTGAACAAAGGAATGTCTCTCTCTCTTGCCCAGAATGACTTACTAATTCTCCAAGCTTATGATTTAGCAGAAGCAGAACAGTATATTAAAGAACAAAAAATAGATCTCATTGTGCTAGATATCAATCTACCGGATGGAAGTGGTCTAGATTACTGTGAGCAACTTCGTAAAACCTCTCAAATACCCATCATTTTTGTAACTGCGAATGATATGGAATCTGATATTGTGACTGGTTTTCAACTTGGAGGAGACGATTACATCACCAAGCCTTTTAGCTTAATGGTCCTCCGAGCGAGAGTAAAAGCAGTAATGAAGCGTACCGATTCGCTTTATCAAAATGTTGTTGTGCGAGGTCCGTTTTCTCTAAACTTCGAAAAAATGGAGTACTACAAGCATAGCCATCCTTTAATTCTTAGCAAAACAGAACAAAAATTATTGAAAGTGTTGGTTGTCAATTCAGGGCTCATTTTGACAAGAGAGCAACTAATCGATAAAACGTGGTCTAATGATGCTGACTTTGTAGATGAAAATGCATTAACTGTGGCTATTAAACGACTCCGAGCAAAACTTGAAGACGAACCCTCTTCTCCTAAGTACATTAAAACGATATACGGCTTAGGTTATATGTGGAAAGAAGGGGACTAAGCATGAATGAAAATAGACCTTACTCGTTCCTGAAATATGTAAATCTCATTTTTTCTATCGTATTCATCTCTTTATCCGTAACGTATATGGGAATGGTCCTGTTATTTAACGAGGTAAATTCTGTTTTTTATCTATTCTCTATCATTTTCGTTATTTGTATTATAGTTATAGGATTTTCATGGGCTCGCTTATTGAATTTTAAAATAGCTGTGTATATTAGCAAATTGGATAAGACCATTGAGAAGGCAATTCATGACCAAAATCCCATTATCTCCTATGAAGAGAATGCCTTTTCCTCTTTGGAACATAAACTCTTAAGATACATAACTTCTGTCAAATCCAATGAATATAAAATTCAAACCGAAAAGAACATGATCAATACACTCATTTCGGATATATCCCATCAGACTAAGACACCTCTCTCTAATGTCATTTTATACAGTCAGTTAATAGAGGAAATGCCTGTTATAAGTGACGAATTGGAACAGTATGTGCAAAACATCAAATCACAATCGAAAAAACTAGATTGGCTTATTCGTTCACTCATTAAATGTTCAAGACTAGAAACTGGAATGATCTCCCTTCAGACTAAGAATAATCCGATCCTTCAAACCATCAATACAGCGCTTGCTCAAGTGTATGCTCAGGCAGAGACTAAACATATTGATATAAAAGTGGACTGTGAGACAAATATAACTGTTCATCATGATGATAAATGGACTAGTGAAGCTTTTTTTAATGTGTTGGAGAATGCTGTAAAGTATACCGAACCCGATGGAAACATTCAGATCGATGTGGTTAGTAATGAAATGTTCACACGTGTAGATATTTCAGATAATGGAATTGGAATCACGAGAGGGGACTTGCCCCATATCTTTAAGCGGTTTTATCGGGGGCAGCAAGCACGAGAAGCGGAAGGTGTGGGGATCGGTTTATTTCTTGCACATGAGATTATTACAGAGCAAGGAGGCTACATTAAAGTTACCTCGGAGATCAACAAGGGAACGACTTTTTCATTTTTTCTGCCTCAAATATAATATCGAAATATGACATAACCGTTAGATTCCAGACACACTTCAGTTAGATTGATTTGATACCATGGATACGGTGGAATAGTAAATCTCATTGGAGGAAAATACTAATGGAAGCGATATTAAAAGTCGAGAATTTGAAGAAACACTATGGGAATGGATCGACTATTGTTAAGGCTCTAAATGGACTGTCCTTATCAGTACATCAAGGAGAGTTTATTGCTATTGTTGGTACAAGTGGCAGCGGAAAAAGTACGCTCCTACATATGTTAGGAGGGCTAGATCATCCTACAGAAGGAAAGGTTTTCGTAAACGGAATAGATATTTTTGAAATGAATGATGAAAAGTTGACTATTTTCCGGCGCAGATCTGTGGGTTTTGTCTTTCAGAACTACAACTTAGTCCCTATCTTAAATGTGCGTGAAAATATTATATTACCTATTGAGCTAGATGGAGGCGATATAGACGAAACACATATTAATCTAGTAATCCGTAATTTAGGATTGCATAGTAAAGTAGATAATCTGCCTTCAAATCTTTCCGGCGGACAGCAACAGCGAGTGGCAATTGCCAGAGCTTTAGCTACCAAACCCGCTATTATTCTAGCTGATGAACCGACAGGGAATCTAGATAGTAAAACAAGCCAGGAAGTACTTATCTTACTAAAGAAGATGAGTCAGAAGTTTAACCAAACCATAGTCATGATTACACATAACGAAGAAATAGCTCTAACCGCAGACCGAATTATCCGTATAGAAGATGGCATCATCGCCTGTAGCCAATCTGACCGTTTTGGGGTGGACCACCATGATTAATCGTACCCAGAGTAAGACCATATTTAATCTGGCTATCAAAAATCTGAAAGCAAACCGCACTCACAATCTTATTATAATATGTGCCATAGTGTTAACAACACTTCTCATTACGGCTGTCTTCACGATGGGGATAAATATTAACGCGTCAATGGAACGTGCCATAATGAAGACTACCGGTGGAGACTACCATGGCAGTTTTAAGTACTTAACTCCATCTGAGGTGGAGAAACTAAAGAATCACCCCTCAATCAAGGAATCGGGTACATCGCTTAGCGTAGGCAAATTACAAGGAAGCTCTCTTAAGAATAATCATGTAGAGACTTTACATGTCGATGAAAGTTATGCCGAACATTCATTTATCGACTTCATAGAGGGTGGTCTTCCTACCCACGAAAATGATATTGTTCTTAACACCTGGGTACTCGATTTACTGGGAGTAAAACCGCAGTTGGGTCAAAAGGTAAGGCTCGATATCAATATTGGACAAAAAGTTATCAGCCAAGACTTCAAAATTTCGGGATACTATAAAGCAGACAAGAATTTGTCAATGTCTGGTTTAGCATTTGTTTCAAAAGCCTTTACTGATAAACATATCTCTCAAATCAATCCGGTTGACTCCGAATTAAATGGCTTATATGTAAACACCTCTCAACTGCTCGTGCTATTTAAAAACTCATTTGTCATCGAAAATAAATTAAAAACCATTCTAGCTGATACGGGATTAGAAGTAGAATATGGAGTGAACCCGGCTTACTCTAGTGTATCGTTATCTCAAGATCTTTTGAACCTTGTTCCTTATGCAGTCGTTATTTTGATTACGATGATCAGTGGATATTTACTGATTTACAATATTTTTTATATTGCTGTTCTGCAGGATGTGAAGTTTTACGGGTTGCTAAAAACCATTGGTACAACACCAAGACAATTAAAAAGAATCATCACCATTCACGCCCGTTCGTTGTATATTATCGCCCTACCTTTTGGATTAGGTCTCGGCTATGTACTTGGCCTCCTTGTGACTCCTTTGGCTAATTCATTTTCTAATCATTCTTTAGAAACTTCGTATTCTGCTAGCCCGTGGATTTTTTTGGGGGCTGCACTATTCTCGTATATAACGGTACGGATTGCTTCAACAAAACCAGGGCGGATAGCTTCTCAAATCTCTCCAATAGAAGCGGTCAGGTATTCTGGAATCCGTCGCATTGCACAGAAAAAAATTAGAAAAACAAAACACGGAGCAAAGCTTCATAATATGGCTTTATCCAATATATTTCGTAATAAGAAAAAGTTATTTTTGGTGCTCTCTTCCCTCACGCTCAGTATTGTCTTGTTCTCTACGATCTTTACAATCATATCTTCTTTAGATGTGGCTAAATATTTGAGTTCGCATATATCGGGTGATTTTGTTATTCAAAATGAAGTATTAGTTGATTATAGAACGCAGCGTAGTGGAGATCCCTATAAATTATCACCTGAGCTTATTAGAAGATTGAGTCAAATAGATGGGGTTAACCGTGTGGATCAAGTGTATTATAGAGTTGAATCTATTCCAATAGATCATATTATTCGATCTGTACTAGAACCGTTCTCTGCTAAGCCTGATCCAGATCCCTCTATACCCTGGACTTTAAACCAAGGAAAGATTTCGGTAAATCTTTATGGTGTGGATACAGGTTGGTATGAACTCTTGTATAAGGATGTTGTAAAAGGCGAATTTGATAAAGAGAAATTCGAAACCGGGAAATATGTGTTGGTTACCGAAGCAAATCTTCCAAATGACTCAAGTGCAAAATCTTATTATCAGCCTGGAGAAATGATTTCTTTTTCGACTGAAGGGAGAAGTTATGAAGTGATGGCAGTCTTGAAGCAGGATGCTCTATATGCCGCGACAACAAAAAGTTACAGTGTAAACGGCTATAACGCATTTCTTCCTGTATCAGAACTGACTAAGGGCGACGATTCGTCCATGATTATTTCTGCTAATCTGCATGTTGAACCGGATAAGCTTGATAAAGTGGAACACACAATAAGGGCTATGATAGACCTTAGTGAGGAGCTATCTATTAAATCCAGGGAAGATTATAAAAAAGAACTTGGTGGATTTATTCGTGTTTTCCAAACCATTGGTTATAGCCTTAGTATAGTCATTGCTATGATCGGGATACTAAATTATATTAACACTGTTCTTACAGGCGTAATCTCAAGAAGAAATGAATTTGCCATACTAGAAAGTATCGGCATGACTAAAAAGCAAGCGAAGAAAGTTTTGGTTTATGAAGGTTTTTATATCGTGCTTTTAACCATCCTCTTTACATCAACCATCGGAGTCCTAATTACCTATGCAGTTTCAAAAAGCATTACAGAGAGCATTTCCTTTACAGTGTTTCAAATGAGTTATTTTCCTTTTATTTTTACACTCCCTGTCCTGATGATCATCTCTTATACAGTGACTTTGTTAGCCTATAAAACACTAACTAAAGTAACTATAGTAGAAAGACTAAGAGAATCAATCCAGTGAATGACTCTTCAAAGGTTTCCCGTAATTAAATTTAGTAGTCTCTTAATGTACCGTATGCTCTAACTTTACCCAGCTATTTTAGGATTAGCTTTGAATAGGATTCAATCAGCGGTAGCTAAAGAAATGAGTTTATACGGATAATTTTGGTGTAAGTAGTATTAGATAAGAACTGTCTATAGAAACTACTTAATTTCAGTTTCACTCGATTTAAAAGTACGCTACACATGTAAAAAGGTAAAAAGTAAAAACAAAAAAGGTCGAGATGTATAATCTCGACCTCTACTATAGTAAATCTATATTCTATCAGTTGAGACAAAAAAAGTTCTTGTTTCACTCCGGAAGTAGAACTATTTCCGTTCCACCGTGTATCCTTTATCCAGCACATCAGGTTCTAATCCGTTTTTCTTCAAAATCTCCCCTAGCTTGGCATAGGTCTCGCTGGAAACATGAACCTTCAGTGTCGTTCCATCTTGATAGGATCCCAGATCCAGGATTAACTGTTGTTGTGCTTCGTCTGCTGCTTTACTAACGTCCAGTTCTACGCCCAAGTAATCCGCTTCAGCTGCAACCCGTCTTTAGACTGGTTGCTTTCGGAGTATAAGCTATTTTTTCTCCGTATATTGATCATCTGGAGTTTTCGGTGCGTAGATTGAATCCCTTCACTATGAGCCACAATGGCAGAACAATTTCAAAGATGGCTCCTGGAATGTAAAGAACGGCTCCGACTTCAAGACCAGCAATCGCTAGACAACTGCTTGTTAATAACCCAACATACCCGATAAAGCCGATAATGCTCAAAACTTGAGGAACCAACCTAGATCTGTAGAGTACATAACAAAATAAAAGGCTACCCAAGCTCAGGACAATCATGGCTAGATCAAAGAGGATCAAGTGAGACTCTACCGCTACCTTTGCTAGCATCTGCACGTATGGGCGACCTGAGGTTTCCGTATCTCTAAATTCTTCGCTCAACATGATGAGTAGAATCGGAAAGATTAAACTGATAATCAGAATTGCTGACTCGATCACTCTGGAAGCGAAATATCCTAACGTGAATGCCTCGTTATGTTTTTTTAGCACTGGATACATTAGCATCGCAATCCCCACAACTGCTATTGCGTTGATTAACTCCAAAAACAATCCTGTGACAATGGTGGATTGATCCAACGTTAAGTCTGCTAGAAGTTCGGGCCGCTCGAAAATAGGATTCAGTAACCCACTCCCTAACAAATAAGCACACGTCGACACCAGAAACAGTAACCCTGCTACCCTTGCAGTCCATTTGTACATGTCTATCTCCCCTTCGCTCATGTTATAAAAATCATAACGTAGAGGTTTGGGGACCCATAGACACTTTAGTGTGGTTTGTGAAGATTGGGAATTAAATTTAGCTCCTGAGCACGGGCAATCGCTTCAGTGCGTCTTCGCACTTGAAGCTTTTCAAAAATCCTCCGATTGTGACCTTTAACCGTGTCCATAGCTAAAAAGAGTTTTTCACCGATGTCTCGGTTAGAAAGCCCCTTGGCAATGAGCGTTAGCACCTCCAGTTCACGCGGACTGAGCGGCTCAATCAGATTGCTCTTCATTCCAGATTGGAGGAGTGTCTTTATTCGCTCAAGACCTGTTTGCGCTTCACGCAGTGACGGAAGCGGTAGATCACCGGCTAGATGAATAGCTTCTTCGTAACATTCTCCTGCCAAGTTGGGTTCGTGTTCTGCCTCATGTAGCTGGCCGAGTCCGATAAGGGACATGATTGCCATCAGTTTATGTCCCATCACATGACTGTATGAAATAACCTCGTTATAGGCTTTTCGAGCTTCCGTATAGTCTCCCCTCCGCTGGCTTGAGACGCCAAGCATCCATGCCGCGGATGTGCGAACGGGAAGATTATCCTGACGAAGGTACTCTAGAGCCCGGCGTGACTCGTAAATAACTTGATCTGTCTCATGTATTGTACTTCCTAAAACATCCCTTTCAGGGGCAATAAGTTCAATAAGGTTTTCACTTTTGTCATCCTGCTCCGTCCTCTGCATAAACTGTTCAGCTGCCTGTAATTTTTGGTTGGTCCAATGGGGAGTTATCGTGATCATTAATGAATTCACTGCAGCCCGAGTTGCAGCAATAAGGCCGATCAAGTTTCTTACACGATCGTCTTGTTCGATGCCTTCAAGCGCTGCCTCTGCTGCTTTCAGCTTGAGTTCGACTTGCGACGGCTTACCTGTTATGAGCAAAACAGAACCATACATCACCCATAGTGCAGGTCTGGCGTCCAAATCCGAAGCAGGCAGCGACTCCAACCATTTCAGCGAAATACTTGCTGCCCCGCGAAGATGAAGTGGCATCTTGTCGCCTTCCAATAGACGTGCAGCGCGATCGATATCACCTAAATTCGTTGAATGACGAAATGCTTCGATTTCAAGACCGTGGTTCTCATACCAAACACTTGCTCGTTGATGTAGTTCAGCAATACGGGTATCACTTTGAGAATCCTCTAAACGTCTTTGCAACGACTGGGCAAACAATTGGTGGTAACGATACCACTTTCGTTCATGGTCCAATGGAATAACGAACAGGTTTTGGCGCTCCAAATCAAGCAACCGCTGCCTGCCAGGAACCTCGGGATCGAGCAAAATAGCATCGCAAAGAGAACCACACATGCGGTCGAGGATGGAAGTTTGGATTAAGAAGGACTGAACATCCTCTGGTTGCCGTTCTAGGACCTCTTCTATTAAATAATCCAACACAAAATGATGACTACCCGTAATAGACTGAAGGAATCGATCAGTACCATGATCGCCTTGTATGGAAAGTGCGGCCAACTGTAAACCGGTAATCCAACCTTCGGTTCGTAATGCCAACTCATCAAGTTTGTCTTTCGGTAGGTTAAGTCGCATGACTTCGTTAAGAAAGTCTTCAATTTCTAGAGTCGTAAATCTCAGGTCTGCTTCATGTAATTCGGTTATTTGGTCCTGTGCTCTTAACCGAGCTACTGGAAAAAAGGGATCCTCGCGTGTAATCATAACTAGATGTATATGTGAGGGGAGATGATTAACGAGGAAAGAGATGGCTTCATCAACAGGCTGCGATTTCGCCTCGTGGTAATCATCCAAGACAAGAATGGAAGGTGGCATAAGAGCAGCTTCCTTAAGTAGTACCTCTATCATGGACTCTAGAGGGGGCGGCACAGGAGATTGAAGCACTTCAAGTATGCCACTTCCGATTTTCTCGCTGATCGTTTGCAGTGCTGAAATAATACAAGTTAAAAAGCGTGTAAGTTCTTTATCTCCTTCCTCCAGTGTTAGCCATGCAACAAATCGACCGCATTGAGGAATCCATTTGCCAACCAGTGTCGTTTTTCCATACCCAGCAGGCGCAGAGATTAAGGTTAATTTACGGTACAAGCCATATTGTAATTTTTCTATCATGTGTGAACGGAGAACCGTATTGTGCCGAAGCGGAGGTATATTGAATTTAGTCGATAGAATATTCTTAGACATAATTATATTTTATCATTTGAATTTCCTACCATCAATGAATGGAATAGGATGTAGAGCTTGATCAGTAAGTAAAACCTCCATTAAAGGAGGTCTCTACATTTCACGAAATCAAGAAGATTAATCTGCATTGTACAAATAATTATGAATGCCGTCTTGAACTTTATTGTTATGCCTCATTTCGAAATAAATAAGACTTAATAAGACAGTTATTAGCACCAGTAATACAGATACGATTTTTTGGAAATTATCCATTACCAATTATACCCCACATTAAATGTATTATCCAAATCAAACATGTGTTGAACGGCACTGTACCATTCTGAGACATGACTTACTTGTAGCCCTGTATAAGTATATACAATTTTTATCCCTCTCTTTATTAGTTATTTTAGAACCTTTAAGACGTTCCTCGTTATGGATAACGCTATCAACTCCATGTTAGTTACATTTATATCTCACAAAACTGGGATAACATGTTCTTGTCCCTCGACATCTTCGCAAACGAATCCGAATTCCTCGACATGATCAATTAATGGTATGATTATAATATCCTATTTTCGTTTATTTTTATTTTGCCGACCAGTCGATAATTTTCAGCGAGGTGCAGCTATGGAGCCTGTTATTCGAGAACTTAAATCCCGTTTTGAAAGTCTGAATCCCTCCGAAATGGAGCAATCCGAATACCTGTCTAATCTAACAAGCGAAAGACTTCGGCTGATCCCCTACCCGAACTTCGCTATCGAATTCGACTGCCCTTTATATCTCTTACGTTTTGAAGAACGAACGCTTGCGATTTTTGGACACGAACTCGGTGGTTATTACGCCCTCGATCTTGAGAGTGGCACTGTGACATATATCCATCAGGAAGACACCATTTACCGGCTGCAATATTGCAATTCCAGCTTTGATTCTTTTTTGCAATTTCACAACTTGTTTATAACGCAGGTCCAGCGGCGAATTGAATCTGGCAGCGATCCGCAACAAGCGGTCGAAGCCCTGGAAACAGAGTTCAGACGGTATGATTCTCAAGCCATGGAGAACGACGAGTCCTTTTGGCCGATGCGTTTGTACGAGCTTTCCGACGACCTGTTTCCGCTCAATAATCTGCGTATAAACTTTTACCAATCAATCCTTGACTAAACGAAATGAGTACGTACCCGTTCCGTAAATCGTTTTCCCGTGACGGTTGCTAAAATGTCGTATTTTCGTTTTTGTTTATTGTAAATATTCTTTTCAATACCGAAAGCAGCGGGCATTTATTACTTATTCCTTCATACCTAATAGTTTATATCCCCTTCTTAAGTGACTCGTCTTGTCTAATTCATGATTACTTTTAGAAAGAGTATCCTCCAGCATTTAAGTACTCCTGGTTCCATTCGTGTACTGGAACCGGAGTAATGCAATTCATATAATACTCCTTATACTTATCCAATCCGAAATTTACAGAGTATGACGAGTAAAGCCTATGCATCAGATCTTTAGCCGTATGTAATGCGGTTAGTTCATAACGCTCTAAACGTTCAAGTGAATTCGCGGGATAGATATCCGTTTCCACGATGGGATTTCCCATTCCCAAATCTCCAATTTTGGGATCTATGCACACCAGATTGAATCGACGATTCCCAAAATCCTGGCTAATATAATGTTTGGGTAGTTCCACATCTGTTTTAGGGATTATTGCTGTATCCTTCAATTTTTGCTTTGCTACCAACTTAACAGCTGACTTCAACACACGAATAACTCGAATTTCTTGGATATCCTGTAATTCAATCTCATCCCAGGCAGAGATTGAATTCTCCAAAAAGATATTAAACATGATAATATAAGGCTTTTGGAGTAATTGAACAACTGTTGAAACTGAGTCTGTCACAGGTACAAAATAAACATCATTTTCTTTCCAGCTGAATCGATTTAACATAATGTCTCACGCCCCCTTTGATCCATTTTTGTAATTGTAGAAGAGATCCTTTTCTACTAGTACATCGTCTTCGGAAAGTTGAAGACATGCCTAGTCTTGTGCACCACGTGTAGATTTTCGCAATTTATTTTAGCCTATATGATTTTGTAAATGTAATAGACACATGGACTTCATTCGCTTGTCTTTAGCAATATTCTCATAGAGGATATGCTCCTTCCCTGCTTGATTAAACCAGTTGTATAATGCTGTAATCCTTCCTTTATTAAAATCAATAAACCGAAAATCCAGTTGTTGTAAGTACTCCATTTCAACTAAAGCCTCTAAATCCTTGGCTTTAATACTTGTGGAAATCTGCCTTAGTTCTAACATTTCAAGAAGTTGTGCTGACCACAACGAATCTATATGTTTTAACGCTTTCATATTATCCAGTTCCAGCTGTCTAAGGTTATGCATTTTTGAGAAATCACATAAAGCTTCCACCTTAGACAAAGATAATCGTAAATAAGAAAGATTATGCATTGAAGCTATATCATCCAGGTTCGTTAAGTTACGTATATTAGCTAAGCTAAGCATTTTAATAGTAGAATTCGCAAGTGCTGCAAGGGATCCTTTCAAGGTACAATCATGTATAAATAGACACTCCAATTGGGTTAATCGAAGAACAAAATCAACTTCATGAATAGTAGTACTCAAAATGAGTGTATCAAGTTCAGTTGCATCGCCTATCGGCGTTAAGTCTGCAAATTTTCCATTTAATGAGAGATATTGAAGATTTCTAAAGTTTGAAATAAAGTTAATGTTAACCGGCTTGGTACTTGTAATTGATAAAAACTGCAATCGCTCCAGTTTACCAAGCATACTCAGATCAATATGGTGAAGCAGGTTTAACTGTAAAGCTGTTATATGCTTTAAATCAGCTATAATCTGTAATAATTCTTCTGTGTAACATCCTTTCATATCAATTTGACGAACAGATAATACTAAATCCGGGCGTTTAGCAAATACATGCTTATCTAACTCTTCTAAATCTTCGAGCTTATCTATATCAATTACAAATGAAATAAGCGCCCGATGTCCCAGTTGCTTAATCGCTTTATTCATTTTCCCTTTAGTCCAAGGTGCACCATGCATAGAGCTTGTCCATACTTCTCCCATATTCATTCCCCCAATTCTTTTTTTGCTACCCATAGTCTATCTAAAAATGATTGTTAATCAAGCTATCAGAACCTCTATCTGAGATAGTTTTAATTTTACTGCATTTTACAGGGAATCAATATGGGAGCAAGTTCATGATTTTATTGGTTCTTTAGAGCATCCATTCTTCGGTTATTCTCTCTCTTATTAGATATACGCCTAATCGGCATTAGGAACAAGTTTTTGTCCAATACGGTAATCGGTACAAGTTCTTGTCCTCGGCTCGGGACAAGAACTTGTACCGATAAAATAAAAAAGCCGCTAAAATAGCGAATTCAATGGGAACATGTTCTTGTCCCTCGACAAAGTTCCCTACTAAAAATTAAAAAAACCTTGATTAATTAGGAGCTTCTTGGTTGGCGACTTTATGTCATTCTGACATATCATACGCCGGAACTATTTCAAAAATGTTCCAGTCTACTCCGCCTTTGGATTTTCTTCAGACCCTCAGGCAGGATGTCAAATTCGATAAGCCCCAACAAATTTTGAAACAGTGCTCGGGTTAACATCTAAAGATACTCCATGTATTGTTTTTATTAGTCCTGTTTTCTTGTCAATCTTCACCTCGTTAGTTTTTACTTTAAATGAATTTCTCCGCGGTAAACATTAACATTACTTTTTCCAAATTTCAAAGTTATTAGAGAATTTATGCCTGTACTACTATTCGTACTAATATACATTTAGATTATATGCTATGTATTATGTAAAAATATGATTAAATTTGACATATTAATCTTTTTATAGTGCCGTTATCCTTTGATAATTAGTAACTTATTCCAGAAAAGAGAGGTGTAAGGTTTTGAATTTCAAAAAAAATATGTTGCTTATTTTTTAATTGCTGTCATCTCCATATTCTCTTTTAGTCCAACTTTGAGTGCACACGAGATGTATTATTCTGGTTCAGCTCCAAATTGGACAGCAATTCCAGTAAAATGGAGTAATTTAACTAACGGAAAACCTTATATGGTGACCGATTAAGCTCCGACTACACAAGCGCTTACTCAACGGCTGCTACTCTTTGGTCAACTTATTCTCAAAAAGTTGTAATTGATAAAGTCGGTTATGGTTCTTCAAATGTTGATATAGCTTCTGCTACAAAAGCGTACTGGTCAGATAGATTCGGAGTGGGAGGAGCAGGGACATTAGGTATTGCAGATCTTAAAACAACTGACGGAATCGTTATAGATTCTTCAACTGTACAACAGTCTTCGAAAAGGATTTCGTATGCCCAAATATATATGACTCCATATGTTGCTAATTATAGTAGTACTAACCCAGGGAATCATAAAGTTGCTACTATTGTTCATGAAATGGGGCATGTTTTAGGCCTTGTTCATCCTAATGCTAACTATTATCCTACAAGTGTAGAATCAATCATGCGAACTGGTGGAAAATATGAAGGTTATTATGTACCTAGACAACATGACTTAAATGATATAAATAATAAGTACTGATAGGGAGGAAAAAACGTTGAAAAGAATTACCTTAACAATATTGTTGTTCAGTTTAGCACTGATTGTATTTGGTTGCTCAAGTGATAAACAAAATGCCTCTAGTCTTTCAAATGAAAGAATTGCTGAACTTCGAAAAGAATACCCACTTTCTGAAGGGAACCCTAGTCTAGCACAAACGGTAGATGTTCCTTTTGAGCAGATTTTAGAAATGTCAGATTCCGTGATTATTGCTGAAGTTATCAAGCAAAATCCTAATTTTAAATCTACCTTAACTGCAAAACCAGGTACACCCGAAGGTGATGCTGCCGAGAAGGACAAAGCTCGAGGTATAGAGCCCTATAAGCCAACTTTTGTTTCGTATCAAGTCAAAGTGGATGAAGTTATCGTTGGAGAAGATGTAGAGGAAACTACTAACCTGTTTTATAATGCGGATTTCGTTGGAACTGAACCTGATTTAAAACCTGGGATGAAAATAGTTGCTTCTGTAAAAAAGGGAACTGCACCTGAACAGCAAGGAAGTTACTCTTTTACTAGATATGCCACCTATTATGTTGTTGATGAAGATTTTGTACTTTCTGCCTATCAAGGAGAAAGCGATGAAATGAGAAGTTTTACAGAACAAACAGATGGAAAAACATTAAATAATCTAATAGATCAGGTTAAAGAACTTTGGAATAAATAGAGTTTATGTAAGGGGACAAATTGTTGTTCCTTGACATAAACTAGTACCAACTGGAGTCGCTATTTTAGCGGCTTTTTTATTTTATTGAGTATTTCTCCTTTCTAATAACTGGCCAACGGGTTTAACCTCTCATCGTTTATTTTCGGCACAATTATACCAGCGCCTTTTATTTCTTGTTCTTTGAGCAAAGTATATATGCATTTTTCATTGCTAATGATTACTTCATGACTCAGGTCATCAATAATATTGCAATAAGGACAGTTAATCAAATGAGCACCTCCAGATTAAAATATGATGTTCATTCTGTATTCTTCAAACTCTTTACTTTAACCTGCTGTGTCTTATTATTCTCTGCGCACCATATTTTTTGTGCATACATTTCCTCAATCGCTTGTTCACTTGAACGTTTGTTATCCGGATCAATTTCATAGGAGTAACGTATAAACACAAACTTTTCTTCACTTTCTGATTTAATCCACATATCAAAAACTGTTTCAACAACTTTGCCAGCAACAGATACTTTTATCTTTAACGGTCTTTCACAGTAGTTCATTACTAAAATATTAGATTCCGTTAGAACCCAATGATCATATTGAAGTGAGTTGTATAGTCTAACCTCTCTATTTAGCCTTCTACTAAAAGCAAAAAATCTATTCCTACCCATTTCGTTTTTTATCCTATTGATTGGTGAATACAAGCGAACAATCCTCCAACTCAGGGTCAACTCGGTGAACAATTTAATTTGATGATGGCTTCTCGTTCTCTCCCAGATGTCGTTGAGTACGGGGGGAACAGTTTCCCTGGGGCGGTACCCAGAAAGCGATTAGAGAAAAAAATCATTCCGTTAAATGATTATCTAGATCATGCGCCTTCCATAACCACGAAAAAAGCCGCTAAATAGCAACTCTTAACAGTATTATGTTTCCCCTAAATATAACGGGTTCAAAACAAGCCTTATCCCCATAAATGAAAAAATAAGTACTGTAATGAGAAACGTTCAGTATATATCCACTGTTCATCGTAAAAATGCAACCCGAGAGGCTTAAGCTGCCACTGCGATTAAGCAAAGCAATCGCCTAGCCGTGTCGCCAGAGGTAGCCTCGTAGGGCTATCTGCCAGAATCAGCTTCCTCGAATTCACTCTTGGCAGATCAAGGAGCCGTCAGGCGACGCAGCGCGAATATGGTGTTATGTGATGGATATGCCTTCGAAGCGTTACTAAACAATGTCCTTTATATAGGTTCTTATCTTTCTACATGTTTCGTTAAGATTTTTACTTGCATCATTTGTAGGTTCTATCCAGCCGAATCCATCACCTTTATATCTCGGAAACATATGCATGTGAAAATGTCCTAAACTATTAAATACTCCTCCATTTTGAATTACGGTAATTCCATCGGGTTTATAAATATCGTTTATTGCTTTACTTACTACCCGTACCGCTTCGAAAACTGAATTCGGCCCTATTCAGGATTGCTCTGCGTCATCCCCCCCCAATCACAAAGCGATCTCAAAATGGGTTCAAGTGATTGACCCAGTTCCGTCGTTGAATATTCCACCTTAGGCAATACCTGATTGTACATCTTTCTGTGAATTAATCCGTCTGTTTCCAGTTCCAGAAGAGTTTGAATCAGCATCTTTTGAGATATATTATGAACGAGTCGCTTAAGCTCTCCCGTCCTAAGAATATCCCCTTCATGTATCGCTTGATCCTTCAAGGATCACTGAAGGAAAAATTGAACGTTACATGGAGGGGAGAATACAAGCATATAAGTTGATTTAACAATCTTTGTCGTTTGAAAATTATTATGTCTTGGTTAAACTTGAGCTGCTCCGCCATCTACGAATAATTCAACGCCGTTCATATAGCTGCTTTCATTAGAGGCTAGGAACATGACAGCATTGGAGATCTCTTCAACCTGCCCCACTCTGCCGAGCGGAATATCATTTTTTGCCTGTTCCAGCAAATGATCTAGTTCAGAGCCAAATAACTCATCGTACGCCGGCGTTACGATTGTTCCCGGACTAAGGATGTTTATACGAATTTCGGTCCCTTTCATATCAAGAATCCAGCTGCGGACGAGCTGTCTGATCGCTGCCTTGGATGCACCATAGATACTAAACGCTGGCATTCCCGTCGAGCCAGCAGTGGATCCCGTTAGAATAATCGAACCTCTTTTATTTGGAAACAAAGCTAATGCCTTTTGTACTGTAAAGATGGTTCCTTTCACGTTGACATCGAAAGTCTTGTAGTATTGTGCTTCTGTAATTTCTCCTAATGGAAGAAATGACCCTAGTCCGGCATTTGCAAAGAGAATGTCCAAGTGTCCCTTTTCTCGCTTAACTGTTTCGAATAATATATCTAGATCTTCCGATTTAGATATGTCACCTCGGACACCTGTAACATTCTTTCCAATCTGCTTCACTGCTTCATCCAGTTCACGTTGTCTGCGTCCCGTGATAAAAACGTAAGCCCCTTCTTGTACGAACTGTTGTGCCGACGCGAGACCGATGCCGCTTGTACCTCCGGTTACAACTGCCACCTTCCCGTCAAATTTCCCCATTCTATTACACTCCTTTTATAATGATTTATATGGTATAGGATGCTCTGTCTCCCTCATGAACCTCCTATGAACGATAGTATGGGGGAAAAGTTACAAGAAAAACAGTACCCACTTTTTTGTGATATAGTCACCAAAAAGTGATAATTAAGGCGGCACAAGCGTTTGTTTTTACAGCCTAACAGATGGAAGTGAGCTCCATTAAGTTTGAGATTGTATATGTGCTTTTAATTTCTGCCGGACTTATTTGTCCGGTTCTGTTGACCCAACAGGTGTTCGGTTTTTGATAACCAACGCTTTGCGAATCAAAGATAACCTCGAAAAACTTATATAGCCCAGACTGCTTCGTGTGAGTGATACCATTCGTGATTACGAACATTCGATGGGTCTTTGATAAGCAATTGGTTTCCATCTCCCAACAATACTAATCAATTTCCATTTATAAAAGACCTAGACAACCGAACGGTCAAGGAAATTATGGAGCGCACAGTTAGAAAAAGCGGTTCAGGATCTGTTCGATCTCATTTGGCTCTGTGATCTCAGGACCGAAAGCAGCTTTAGGTTGTTTATTGTTATTCCAAGGCTCCAACGTACAAGCATCATGAACATGTGCTATTTTCCAGGTCAGTGCATTGGCAAAAGTTGTACCTGTGTTCTGTCCATGAATATGATTAATCCATATTGGTTCGTTGATATGAATGAATTCTCTGGGAACCTTAAATGCATCGCGCCAGGTATAGCGGGCCGCTTGTCCTCTCAAATACTCATCCACTTTGATAATAGTTACACCGTAGCTGGGAAGCCAGAAAAAAAATTTTCCCAGCCGCTTTTGTACCGAGTCGTAGATGTAACCGTATTGCGGTATTAAGGCAACAGTATCTTTGTGAGGTTTATAGGCGTGCAGCTTTTTGATAAAATCTTGGTGATACATATCGTCACTGGACAGATACACGCGGTACAAATACTTGAACTTTTCAATATCTCGGATAATATGAGACTGGTAATCTTTAGGTGTTACAAAGCAGATATTGGTAGGCAGGGAAGGATACTTTTTTAGTATCTCATTTATAAGATTCTCAGACTTCGGATCATACAGCACATAGCAGGTAAAATCCTGAGAAGATTGAAGGAGTAGGCTTTTGAGTGTATATGTCATGAATAAATTTATTCTGTATTCTATCCATCGCATGGTTAGTCGATCCGCTGTCGCTCCCCAGTTATTAAAGAGCATTTCTACAATGAGTTTTTTTTCCATAGACACGCGCTTAGCCCTCCTTTGATGTTCAGGAATGATCTAGGATGTGGAGAGCGGATATTTCCGCTCTCTTTGAATTTTAATCAGCACTCCTTTGGTCAGACCATGAATTCCCGTAATACCTGATCAATCTCGCTTCCATTCAGCCGATCTTTCAGTGGAACCTTTTTTACCGAGGTATTACTGGAATGAACGACATTGATATAATTGCGAGGAGCCAGCAACTCATGTGGCAGATCGATGACATTCCCATGAGTGCCTCTGCCCGGTAACTTGATGCGGTATCCTGAGGCATATTGCTCCGTTTTATACAGATACACATAGAACTGCGGTGAACGATGGAACGTCGGTGCCATCTCATTATTGACGCTGTCCCACAGATATCCGTTCTGGTTGATTAGTGCTATCGTCTCTGGCTTTGGCTGCACGCTATAAAGCTGCTGGACAAACGTTCTGTGGTACAGGTCATCCGAATCCAGTCTGGCAATATAGATATCTTCATGTCCTTCAGCAAAGGAGAGTATGGCGCGAACACTCTCGATATGCGTACCGAAACGGATATTGGCCGGCAATGGCTCCTGCTCTGCCAAAATTTCCTGCATCAACTCTCCTGATTCCTTTGAGAGTTTTACTACGGTCAGGAAATCCTGATTCGTCTGGGCCTTGAGACAGTTCAGCGTATATCTGCGAAAAATGTCCATTCTCCGCTCCAACCATTCCCTCGTCAGACGCTGCGGGTCAAAACCGTAGTTGTTGAAGTTAATCTCAATCACAACTTTTCTTGTCATATTTCCGCCTCCTCTTAAAATCTTGCAACCCTTCCTGTCTAAACGAACTTACTGTCTTCATCCAATTCTGCCACTCTATAAGTTATGAAAAACTAAACAAGACGTAACGGACACTTGAACTGATCTTGATGAAGGTATGGGGTAAATACCCCACAAGTTTAGACCGAGTGTAAAAAATTGCATGAAAGCTTCGAATTTTACAGCACTAAAATCGAAATGGGTCACTATATGCACCTACTTTCCAATCGGCTCTCTCTTTCTGTACATGTTAGGAAGATTCTCATATCCAATGTAACAACATGGTATTTAAATCACAGTACATGAATAACTTTTGCATAAGCTCCTACTGTTTGGTGCAATGTAGTGATACAGAGATTATAAAGATCTTATTACAACCAGGGAGGGATCGTTTTGACTAAGAGCAAACAGCAACAAGAGGCGCATGGAATCGGACAGATCGAACAGCAGCTGAATCATCAGATGGAGGCGGCTGCAGAAATTCAAGGACAATCGAAACTTGACCAAGAAATTAAAAAAGCCACGCACCGACATCTTGATCAATCGAACAAGCTTTCAGAATAAGGAGAATTCTCATGAACAAACAAAGAGCGATTGAAATTTCGGAATCGGCCATTATGAAAAATGTAACTTACCAGGATACCCCTATCGTAATCCAGCATGTGAATGAGGATGAAACGGCTCGAATCTATCCGATCGGAAACTCGGAGCAGGAAATGACCGTTCCTTTGTCCAGTCTGACTGAGTATCCTTAGAATGCGACGGATTAGGAACGCTATCACCTTTCAACACACCCTTAAAACTTATTGGTGTACAATAAAACCGGAGCGTTTAAGCTCCGGTTTACAAAACATCAGATAAATTTATTTCATAATTAAAATGAATGTGAAGGCATCGATTTTTATATTGTGCTATTTATAGTCTATTTTAAGAAGAACTTACTCTTTCTTTGCGTTTAACTGCCCTTATTTATGATACGGTTCACCGTGAATGATCTTAAACTATCCTGCCCGTTAGCTTAATGAATTAACGGCAACTAACGATTAGATATACGACTAATCGGGAATAGGAACATATTCTTGTCCATTTCGGCAATCGGTACAAGTTCTTGTCCTTGCCTTGGGATAAGAACTTGTACCGATAAAAAAAGCCGCTATAATAGCGACTTTGATTGGAACAATGTTCTTGTACCCCATTGACGATTGACGTTGTTCTTCCCTTCATTTTATCCGGGTAACGCCAAACCTCCTCTTGGTGCAGATTCTTTTGTATTTCTACTCGCTTTGCACAGTGAATTTATATTAAGTTTAAGCTTTCCGAAGCATTTGTCTCTCGCTTAGCTGTGACAGCATATCCTTCGTCATGGCCTTCAAGTCGTAGCGGGCATGAAATCCCCATTCTGTTTTTGCTGCCGTCGCATCAATGGAATGGGGCCAGCTATCGGCAATTGCCTGTCTCTTCGGATCAACATCATACTCGAGGATAAAGCCGGGAATCTCTTCCCGAATTGCTGCAGCGATCGCCTCCGGATCCACGCTCATTGCGGTGACATTAAAAGAGTTTCGGTGTATCAACCGGGAAGAATCCGCTTCCATTAAATCAATGATAGCATTCAAGGCATCTGGCATATACATCATGTCCATGTTAGAGTTTTTGGCGATATAAGATGTATACCGGCCAGTCGTCACAGCTGCATAGTAAATCTCCACCGCGTAATCCGTCGTTCCTCCGCCGGGAGGCGTCATATAAGATATCAAACCGGGGAATCGTAACCCCCTAGTATCCAGACCGTATTTGTGAAAATAATAATCACAAAGCAGTTCGCCGGACACCTTGTTCACGCCGTACATCGTGTTGGGCCTCTGGATCGTATCCTGCGGGGTATTGTCTCTCGGAGTCGAAGGGCCAAAAGATCCAATCGAGCTTGGAGTGAAAAATTGGCAACTGAGCTCCCTGGATACTTCAAGTGCGTTCATCAATCCGCCCATATTTAAATTCCAGGCAAGCAGGGGTTTCTCCTCTGCGGTAGCTGACAGCAGCGCAGCCAAATGAATGACGGTATCCACTTCGTATCGCTTGGCGATTTCGAACATCGCCTTAGCATTCGTCACGTCCAGCAGCTCAAATGGCCCGGATCGGGTAATTTCGTGGGATGATGACCTGAGATCCGTCGCAACGACGTGGTCCTCACCATAATTTTCACGTAATTTAACAACTAACTCAGAACCGATTTGGCCCAGTGCTCCGGTCACCAATATCTTTTTCATAAGACATTCCTCCCGAAATATACTCCCGCGAATGCAGCTAAATCAGCTTCATTTCCTTGCCAACTTTCTCATAAACGGAAATCACTTGACCCAGCATCTCCTTGGTATGGGCAGCTGTCGGCATGTTACGTATTCTTCCGGTTCCTTTCGGGACCGTAGGAAACAGGATTGCCTTGGCGTAAACGCCTTCTTCATAGAGCCGTTTGCTGAACTGTTGGGTGGTTACTTCATCGCCAATGATACAAGGTGTGATCGGCGTTTCACTGTGGCCAATATTATATCCAAGCCTGGTCAAACCATTTTTCAAATGATTGCCGTTCTCCCACAGCTTCTCAATCAGCTCTTTGTCATT
Source organism: Paenibacillus sp. 7516 (assembly GCF_002272715.1). Taxonomy (NCBI): domain Bacteria; kingdom Bacillati; phylum Bacillota; class Bacilli; order Caryophanales; family Paenibacillaceae; genus Paenibacillus; species Paenibacillus sp. 7516. The sequence continues at coordinate 1,586 of NZ_NPBI01000005.1, read as the reverse complement.
CATCAAAATGTCGACAGAAGCACTACAAGAAGCGATTACAGCCGGAGGCAGCGATGTTGAGAACAGAAACGGACGGCTTCTCAGCTTCAACCATTCGATCAGTTGTTTTTTACCCGCCACATAACCGCCGACAACGCCGATCGCCTTGGAAAGAGTACCAATTTGAAAGTCAATGCGGTCGGACAATCCAAAATGTTTCACGGTTCCCGCACCTGCTCCGAGAACGCCCGAACCGTGGGCATCATCCACATAAGTAATCAGATCGAATTCTTCTGCTATTTTCACGATTTCGGGCAGCTTTGCGATATCACCATCCATGGAGAAAACCCCGTCGGTGATGACCATAATTTTATGGTACTGACCGGATTCCTTGGCCTCTTTCGCCTGCTGTCTTAAATCATTCATATCCGAATGCTTAAAGCGAATCACCTTGGCTCTCGACAGTCGGCAGCCATCAATAATTGAAGCGTGGTTCAGCTCATCGGATAAAATCGCATCATGCTGGTCCATTACTGCGGATATAGCAGCCATATTACAGTTGAATCCCGATTGATACACGATAACGGCTTCCGTTTTTTTGAAACGGGCCAGTTTTTCTTCAAGCTCAATATGAAGATCCATCGTACCATTAATTGTTCTCACAGCCCCTGCCCCTGCCCCGTATGTCTGCGCCGCCTTAACTGAAGCATCAATCAGGCGGTAATCTGTTGCCAAGCCCAAATAGTTATTAGAAGACAAATTGATTAAGGACTTTCCGTCAATACGAATAACAGGACCATTTGCCCCCTGCAGTGTATCGATGAAGTTATATAGACCTTTATTCTTTAGATCTTCGATGTTCGAACTTAAAAATTGGTCCAATACTTGACTTGACATTCGATTCCCTCCTCGATATACGATCGTCCTCATACAGGAGACATTCCAATCTTCGAAAAACCTTGTTATAAAGGGGGTTATGCTGATTTTAATGTAGCATCTTTTTTATTCTTTGTACACATACGGAGGACAAAAATCAAAAAAATACGCAAATATACATAGTGATTAATCCCTCATCCCCGGAAGCAATTTAAATGGTTATCTAATCGGTAATCGGACTATGTTCTTGTCCTCGATTCGGGACAAGAACTTGTACCAATAAAACAAAAACTTCCCCTTAGTTTAACAAAAGCAGCCGATCATTGAAGATGGCTGCTTTCTTGGTTATATTGAGTTATCGTTTCTATATTAACTTAATCCAATGAAATTACTCTGTGATTTACTTGATTACTTTACCTGAATTATCAGCGACTATAGTATCATAATTATTGTAGAATGTATCTATGTACTTCTATGTTCTATTTTTTCATAAAGATCTTGCCCGTCATACCTGCGATCCGTAACAACATCCCTTATGAACCGGACACCATTACTGGAATCCCCCCCAAACGAAGCCCCGTTAAGCGCTCCTAACACCATAATAAACGGATATAATATAATGGTTAATACTCTCTTCATTTCTTCGCCCTTTCTCCTTTTATCGGAAATTTTTCATGATATTCCTATTCATACGAATATAAAGTTTAGAAGTTTCGGATCTCTACATAATA
>NZ_NPBI01000004.1:0-237743 GCF_002272715.1 Paenibacillus sp. 7516 | reverse complement strand
CTCTACATAATAAAATATATTCGAGAATGAATAATCAAGAAATTAACAGGGCTTTTATTAAAGAAACTCAAAAGCGTTTTACTAATTAACCACTAAAAGTACTTCTTCTGTTGTATCAGTTTAACGTAACTAAACCTGCCCGTTAGTTGAACAAAAAGCAGCCTATCACATGGATCAGCTGCTTTCTTGATATTATTGTGCTGACGTTTCCCGTTAGCTTAATGAATAAAAGATAATCTTGCTATTGCGACTCGCCCTTTATCATATACTTACGCTATCGTTACCCTTGAGTGTAACGGTTAAATTCCTCGTTTTAGTATATTTTCTTTAATAATTCCTTTTGCATCGGTTTAATATTGATGATACTTCTGATGCTTTTTGCTTTTGTTTCAGCATCCTCAAACGTATTTGCCAACCCTAGCTCTAACAATATCCCAGCTGCAACGGTCCCCGTTCTACCCTTGCCTCCTCCACAATGAAAGGCAACTTTCTTGCCGGCGTTATACGCTCCAACTACTTCATCAATTGCTTTTTTGAAAAGCTCGGCTTCATGTTCTTTCGTATCGTCATCAAGCGGAATCTTTACCCACTTCACATGATCCGCTGGATATGCGCACTCTGTTGCTTCTTCCCGAAGATCCACCACGACTTCAATGCCTTCGTTAAGAACCATTGCCTCTACATCGGCGGCTCCGCCCATAAGAACTTTATCAGCAATAAGTGCATGGTATTTCTTTTCGGTATGATCCATTTTACTTACCTTCTTTCAAGAATTGCTCAATTCGAGCTTTAATTGAATCACGAACCTCAGCGAATGTAGCTGTGATTTCTTCCTCTGTACCTGTCGCCTTGGCTGGATCATCGAAGCCCCAGTGCCATCTTTCGGCTTTGTCATTACGTACAACTGGACAATTATCGTTGGCATGACCACAAAGCGTGATGATGTAGTCTGCCTGTTTTAAAATCTCAGGATCAATTACATCTGATGTATGACTCGAAATATCGATTCCAGCTTCTTTCATCGTTTGAACAGCACGAGGATTTAAGCCATGCGCCTCTAATCCTGCACTTCTCACCTCATATTTGTCGCCACCAAGTTCCTTTAAAAATCCATCGGCGATTTGGCTTCTGCAAGAGTTTCCTGTACACAAAAAGTAAACAAGTGGTTTGTTGTCCATGATTATTGATCTCCTTTGTCTTTGGTTTGGCTTACTTGTATTTTCGCTTCGCTCATTTTTGAGTTAATCAACGTTTTTATGATCACAGCAATAACAACCAATGCTACTGCGATTACGCCGATCATCAACCAAACGTTTATGCTTGTTGAATGAATCAAGTGTAACCACAAATACAGTCCTGTTAACGTGATAAAGAGCGTTGGGATGGTGAGCACAATTCCAATTTTGAAATAACTTCCCCACGTGATTTTTACATCTTTGCGGGACAGTACATGTAGCCACAAAAGTGTGGCGAGCGATCCAATCGGTGTAATTTTTGGACCCAAGTCACTGCCGGTAATATTGGCATAAATCAGCGATTCCCGGATGACACCTTGCGTACTCGTTCCATCAATAGCAAGCGCATCAATCATCACCGTCGGCATATTGTTCATAACCGAAGACAATACTGCAGCTAGAAAGCCCATGCCAAGTGTGGAGATGTAGAGCCCCTGGTCTGCAATAGCTTGAATGACCTTACCAAGTTCATCCGTCAATCCCACATTTCGCAGTCCATAAACGACGACGTACATACCAATGGAGAATATCACGACTGCCCATGGAGCCCCTTTAATGAGCTTCCATGTTTGAATAGCGTGACTCCGTCGTGCAGCTAAGATAAACAAGATGGCTGTAACCCCAGCGATAACAGACACCAGAACTTGAATGAACTCGCTCAACAAGTACGCCACCAGTAACACGGCTAAAATCACCCAAGATATGTTAAACAGTTTCTTATCCTTGATCGCTTCAGCTGGCTTTTTGAGCTGACTGACTTCGTAGTTCCTTGGAACACTCTTTCTAAAGAACAAGAACAGGACCAAAAGACTTGCTAATATTGAAAAGAAATTCGGAACAATCATACGACTTGCATACTCCACAAAGCCTATACCGAAGTAATCTGCAGAAACGATGTTGACGAGGTTACTCACGACGAGCGGAAGTGAAGTTGTATCTGCAATGAAACCACTAGCAATGATAAAAGGTAAAATCATCTTCTGATCAAATTTGAGCGCTCGGACCATAGCAAGCACAATGGGCGTTAAGATCAGTGCAGCACCGTCATTTGCAAAGAACGCTGCAACCCCTGCTCCAAGCAGCACAACGTAAACGAACATCAGCTTGCCATTACCTCTTCCGAGCCTTGCCATGTGTAGAGCAGCCCATTCAAAAAATCCGATTTCATCTAATATCAGTGAGATTATAATAATAGCTACAAAAGCAAGCGTGGCGTTCCATACGATTCCTGTGACCGTACCTACATCGGATAGACTGACGACTCCAAAAAGAAGAGCAAGGACAGCTCCAGCTGACGCTGACCATCCAATATTAAGCCCCTTAGGCTGCCAAATCACAAAAGTCAGTGTAAGCAAAAAGATTATTATCGCGATAATGGTCATGCTTCCTCCTGAGGACCGCAGCAGTTTTTCAATCCAGCTATTTTATCTTTCATGGATGGCAGATACGGATACACACACTGAACATATGCTTTTGCATCTGGATTAAGAGAGTAGTACACCCATTGCCCTTTTTTCTTTTCATTAAGGAAACCGGCTGCCTTTAGTTTTCGAAGATGCTGACTGGCGTTTGGTTGTGACATGCCAATAATGTCTGTGATATCACATACACAAAGTTCCTGTTCCTGAAGTAGCGCAATAATGGTCAAACGTGTTTTATCAGCTAATAACTTATACGCCTCAGCCATCTCCTGAATTCTTTGTTCCATATGTACACCCCCTGTGATTAGTCTTGTCGGCTTTATTTAATGATATTAGCATATAATAAATTACTTATATAAGCAATGACGAATATAAGGGGTTTTGTACACCAACAAAGCTACTGCATCATGATTCAGATGCAGTAGCTCTACATTCTTGATTATCCGCAGCAGGAATTTGATCCTGCCTTTTCGGTTTCTGAAGAAGAGCAGCAATCCGAAGATGCTTCCTTCACTTGAACCGGTTCACAGCAGCTGTCCGTGCTACTAGCACCTAGACTACAAACCCCCGTCTCCGGCAGTTCCAGTTCTACTTTTTGTGCTGACTCCATATCTCCCACTAGTGCTGCTACAATGGATCTGACTTGCTCATATCCCGTTGCCATGAGGAAGGTTGGCGCTCTTCCATAACTTTTGGCACCTACGATATAAAAGTCCTTTTCTGGTTGACGGAGTTCTTTTTCGCCATGTGGTCGAACTGTACCGCAGCTGTGTACATTGGGATCAATCAATGGCGCAAGTTCATAAACACAGTCTAAGCTTGGGTCCGTTAATACCCGTACTTCTCGCACCATCGATAAGTCAGGACGAGAACCTGTGTTGCCTACAATTTCATCGATGTGATCAATAACCACTTGTTCATCTTTAATGGTTCCGGAAACCTGGACCTGTTCACCTTGTTTTTGAAGTTTTTCAATATGAAATGCCGTTAGGACCTTTACGGTACCGGATTCAACCACTTTTTGAATACGAGTACCCAGTTCTCCCCTTGCCTGAAGTCCATCTAATTCGCGTCCGCCATAAACATCTTCAATATTTGTCTTGCGAACAGCCCAAACGATTTCAGTTCCCGACTCTTCTTTTTGTAGCTCGGCAAGTGCAAGTAACGTATTGATCGCAGAATGTCCGCTTCCTACAACAAGCACCTTCTTGCCGTTATACCGATTTCTCTCTTTCCCTAATACCGCAGGGATACCGTATGAAATGTGACTTTTAAGCGCTTTTTCCTCTTCTGAAAATATACCGTCTGAACGAAGCGGGTTAGGATTGGACCATGTCCCCGAGGCATCGATAACAGCCCGCGCTTCATAAAAAAACGAGGATCCGTTTTGTTCAACATGGATCACAAACGGCAGTTTCTCACGCCCATTTGTTTTCACTTTGCTTAACCCTTTGCGACTGATCGCAGTAACTTTCGTTTTCAAATGCACATTTGGATTTAATTCAGGCAGCGCAGCCAAAGGTTTTAGATAATGCTCAACAATCTCCTTACCCGTTGGGATCTTTTCGTTTTGTGGAGCAACCCAATTCGTCTTTATCAGCAACTCTTTAGCAGCTTTATCGATGTTATACTGCCATGGTGAGAACAGTCGTACATGTTCCCATCTTAGAATGTTTGCCCCCACTTCATCTCCAGCTTCAAACAACATAAACGGCTCACCTTTTGAAATGAGTTGTGCTGCTGCCGCAAGACCAACCGGTCCAGCTCCAATGATCGCAACAGGTAATTTGCCCTTCTCTTGTACTGGTGCTTCGCAGCAGCTCACTTGGTTCACTGGGATATTTTTAATCATCTTAGTTTCCTCCTCATAATTATTTGCATTTTGCAAGTTTTGTATAAAATAAATGGGATAAGTATTATCCCAGTGGTGTACAGCATACGCTGGATTTCGCCATACTTTCGTTTAGCAGTTTGACGGCGTTGATGACCATATCCTGTTCAAACTCAGACATATGCGAAAAGACTTCTTTTAAATAATCATTCATCTGCTCATCAATGACCGTAGCAACAAACTTACCTTGTGTAGTCAAGGATAATATGTAAACCCGTCGATCTTCAGGTAAGGGCGTTTTTTGAACCAAACCCAACTTTACGAGACTTTGAACCTGCCGGCTAAACGTCGTGATGTCAATGGAGAGTGCATCTGCCACTTGTTGAATGGATGGATTATGTTTACGATCAATTTCATAAATGATATGACTCTGAACAAGTGAAATATCCAGCCCTCCTGCAGTGCAACAGTTTTTATCCAATAATCCAAAACGTCGTGTCATGATCTGAAACATCTCTCTTACGTTGTTTTCCAATGACCTCACCTCTTGTTATAGTTATACCTTTATTATTTGCAAAATGCAAATGATTTTTTTATTTTTCTATCCCCCTTCCCATTTCAAATTACATTGTGATATATAAACATATACAAAAACAAAACATAGGAGTGATCAACATGATAATTCTACGGCAAGCTACCGAAGTGGATCAGGGAAGCATTCTGACTATTTATAACCAAGGTATTGAAGACCGCATTGCCACGCTAGAAACAGATATCAAAGATGAGGCATACATGTCGGAATGGTTTAACAAGCACCAGGGGCGTTACTCGGTACTTATAGCCGAAGAGAATGATCAAGTGGTCGGATGGGCTTCTATCAATCCATATAACGCTAGAAGCGCGTATGACGGTGTCGGTGACCTCTCCATTTATATTCATCGTGATCATCGCGGTAAAGGAGTCGGAAAACAGTTACTTCAGAAATTAGAGGAAATCGGTAAACTGAATAACTTTTATAAGTTTGTTCTTTTCACCTTTCCATTTAATACGCTTGGTCAGAGCCTATATCATAAAGCTGGATACCGGGAAGTAGGTGTATTTCAGAATCAAGGCTTTCTGGGAGGAAAATTTGTAGATGTGATGGCTATGGAAAAATTATTTTAAGTAGCCGATGGTTCACGAATTACTCGAATACGATACATTAAACTAACCTGCCCGTTAGTTGAACAAAAGCAGCCGATCATATTGATCAGCTGCTTGGTCAGTTCCATATATTTCTTGAACTCGTCCTCTGTAGCTTGCCTTTTGCTGCCTGAAGCATCCCTTAACTCCTTATCATTCATGGGGGCCCCCCTGAACGTGTTATATGTGTATATGGAGGAAACCATGGACAAGGATGTATATGTAGAAAATGTTCTTTAACAAAAAAACAGTCAATCTCTAGTGACCAACTGCCTCTCTATCTTTACTGATCTAATGTTTTTCGATCCCACTGCTCCGAAACGCCGCATAAGTCTGTGAGTCAATAGCAGGGTTCCGTCCCAGCTTTTCTCTATAACTCAATGTATCTCCATTGGGCAGCAAAACAGTTATAACTTCAATCGTCATCACGCCACATTCTTTCGTTACAAATCCCCAAGTTTATTTACGAACTTTACGGATAAAATGACGCTTGCCACACCCAATACACTGAAAATGACATATAGAAAGTCTGGACTCAAAGTAATCCGCAGCAGCCCGAGAAAATTAGGAAGCTGCATCAGGAAAACTGCACAAATGACTGTCGGGATGACCGCCCTCTTCCAAATTCCGAACAAAAATAACGGAATTAATGAGGCAAGCGCGGCGGCGATGGAGTGTATAATCATTCGAATCGCATAGTTCGTCAGGTCAGCTGCCGTTGGCGTTCCCGGAATAACGTTCATAACCTGGTTGAGCGCAAAGGTCATAATACCGCTAACTCCAAAGGACACCAGGGTACCGATGAAAACCGCCAACACAATAAACAGCACCTTGGCCATAACAAGTCTTTTTCGGCTGAGTGGATATCCGAATGAAAGAGCTATCGTCTTATTCTTGTATTCTTCAATAAATACATGATTGATCAGGGACGCTCCGAACAAAATAAACCCCATCTGAATGGCTATCATCAGGTCCAGAGCCGCAGCATAACTCTCTCCAAAACGAACATTTGGCATATCGGCAAAAACAACCTTGAGAAAAAATACCGGCAAGAACATGAGTATAAGCCAGTACGTAATCGCTTCACCAATCACTTTCTTACGCTCCAGCTTCCTCCATTCCAGCTCGATTAATTTCAGCATATCGGATTCATTCCTTTCCCTGAATTTGATGATAGAAATAGTCTTCCAATGTACTGTTAACTTTTTGGATCTCCTCGATTTCAATCTCATGCGCAATCAGCAGCTTTGTAATTTGACTGGTCGATACGTCCGTATCATACACTCGGATTCGCTGATCTTGGACGATTTTGATATTGGATATTCGAAGCTCATGTTCAAGTAAAAAGGTGGATTTCTGTACATTCGAGGTCAAAAGTTCAATATAGCCGGTACGCTGCCTTCGCATATCGGATAATGTGACTTCGTCGACCAATTGACCGCGTTGAATAACGCCGATTCTATCGGCCACCTGCTCAATTTCCCCTAGGATATGGCTGGACAGGACAAACGTAATCCCATATTCCTGGTTCAGCGTTCGGATCAAATCCCTCATGTTTTTAATACCGATCGGGTCCAGCCCGTTCGTGGGTTCATCCAGCACGATCAATTCCGGTCTGGTGATGGCGGCCCTGGCAATGCCAAGACGCTGCTTCATGCCAAGCGAGAAATCCTTCACTTTTTTATCTTCAATCCCTTCCAATTTCACCAGATCCAAGGCTTGACGTATAGCTCTCTTATCGTAATAACCCAAGTATTCGCAATGAATTTGGAGATTCTCCATGGCCGTCATGTGCTCAAAAAATATTGGATATTCAATAATGCTCCCGACCCTCTTGAGGCCCTCTTTCGAGGTTTCTGAAAATTTCTTACCAAACAGCATAATCGCACCGGATGTCGGAAGAATGAGTCCCGTCAGCATTTTCATGATGGTTGTTTTACCTGCGCCATTAGGACCCAACAGACCATAAATCTCGCCCTTTCTTACATTTAGATTGACACGTGATACAATGGATTTCCCTTTTACGGTTTTGCTCAAATCCGTAGTTTGAATAATGAAATTCATGAGGACCACCACCTGTGTTCACAATTTGATTTCTTTTTTTATTTATCTTCATCTTAGACCAGAGAATGGACTTATTCCTTTCCCATTCCTTACATGTTTCTTAAGAATGAATTGAAAAGAGGGCGGCTGAAATAAAAAAGAGACGTTGAACAAAAGAACAACATCTCTTGGATGAATTGCTAGAAGGTTAATTGCTTGAATTTGCAAGTGAAAATGGTCTTTTGGTACGGCTCCGAGCTGCTTAGACTAATCCATCCGTTCATTTCTTCCGTTAGGCGCTTGGAAATACTGAGTCCCAGGCCGCTTCCCTGAAATTGCGGATTCCGTGCATCATCCAAGGTATAGAGTCTTTCGAATACACGTTCCTGATGGATCTCTGCTATCCCTTTGCCCCGGTCCCACACGTCTACGACCACGTACTTCCCTTCTTCACGAACCGTCAACCCGAACACACCGCCGTCGCTTCCATACCGAATGGAATTTGATATTAGATTGCTCAATATTCGATGCAGCGCATCCTTGTTACCATGAAAATAAAAGGGCAGCTCCGGTATGTCTATCTCAACCCGAAGGTTTCTGGAGACCAGCAGATCGTAAAACTCAAGAACGCTGTTCCGGCAAACCTCGCTCAATGATATTTTGCTAAGCGGGATGTCATAATCCTCCGACTCGATTTTGACAAGATCGAAAAATTGGTTAAGCAAGGTGATCAGACTGTTTACTTTTGTATTCAACCGTTGAATGACTTGCTCTTCTTCTTGCGCGGTTAACGCATTTTTATCATTCAGTTTTTCCGTGTACCCGAGAATGACCGTTAGCGGCGTCTTCAAATCATGAGACATGTTCGAGATCATTTTCTTCTGGCTGTCCTTCGTTCTTGCATAGTCCGCAAATACCTTCTGTTTGTTATCCAGCAGACGGTTAATTTGTGTGAGCAGCTGCCTAACGGCATGGTCGCCTGTGGGTACTAACACTTTCTCGGCCGTATCCTGGTCCAAAATATCGGATATTTTATTCGTAATCTCCAGGATGCTTAGATTTCGCTTCTTTTCTCTATAAAATAGCACTCCAATAATTCCAACCAATACGGCAATAATGACGGATAAAAGAAGAACCATGTACTAATCCCCCATTCTATATCCGATTCCCCAAATCGTCCGAATGTATTGCGGAGCTGATGGGTCCTCTTCGATTTTCTCCCGGAGTCTCCGGATATGTACATTAATTACGTTCTCATTCCCGTAATAATCTTCTTCCCAGATAAGTTGATAGATTTGCTCCTTGGTGAACACCCTGCTCTGATGGGTTAGGAACAGTTTTAAGATATGAAACTCCTTGGCAGTGAGCGGCATGCTTTTTCCTTTTACCTTTACGGAGAACGAATGCAAGTCCAGAATAAGATCCTTAAACGTAATAACGGGGGGCTCGGCAGGTTTGCTTTCCGTTTCCGCGTATAACGTTGCCCTCCGAATGGCCGCCTGAACTCTGGCTGTCAATTCGATCATGGAGAAAGGCTTGCTTATATAATCATCCGCGCCAAACCCAAGGCCCATGGCCTTGTCTAGGTCGCTGCCTTTCGCAGAAATAATCAAGACAGGAACTTTGCTGGTCTCTCGGATATGTTTGAGTAGTTCCATGCCGTTTACCTTAGGGAGCATCAAATCGAGCAAGATCAGATCGAATTTCTCTTTTTGAAAAAGCGCGAGTGCTTCCTCGCCATCGCGTGCCGATGCAACGCTATAATGATCCTGTTTTAGCTGACTTTCAATCAACAGATGGATGTCGTTGTCGTCTTCAACGAGCAGAATGCGTTTTTCCATATCCTAAGACCTCCTGAGCATGCTCTGATCCATTTCACTTCACGGTTCAATTGCGGTCCCAAAACCAACAGCCTGCTTTCGATTTTAGCACAAATTGGCATATTCTAGTGATCAATGTGGATTAAGAAATTGCAAAAAAACTCCCTCATCAAGCGGTGGCTTAATTGGTGAAATAAATAAATCCGGAGTTCCTTGAAATGAATATTAAAGAAGTTGCGGAAAGAACCGGACTTTCTGCACATACCATTCGATTTTATGAAAGAAGTGGGTTGATTCCAAAAATAAAGAGAAACGATAGCGGAATACGAGAATTTACGGATTCTGAAGTAAACTTTCTTATGTTTATGGTAACTCTCAAAAAAACAGGGATGTCCCTTGAAGATATTTCGGAATTTACAAAAGAAGGCTGCATACTGGAACGTTTGGAATCCGGAGAGATGCCCAAAGAGCCAGTTAGCAATCGACTTTCAATTCTTATGGCTCATCAGAATAAGTTACTTGAACAACAACAAAATATTGAATTACTTATTAATGCCGTAGCTCAAAAAATTTCATTCTACGAAAAGTACATTGAGGGCACGGGTAAAAAAGAAACGGAGGATTTTGAAGATGATGGAAAAAAGATATGAAGTCGGTTTGCAATTAATGAATGAGGTTGTCGGAGAATTTGGAGGTCATACTCGTGATTTTTTGAAAGGAGTTGCCCCTGATTTTGAACGTTTCTTAGTTGAATTTCCATTTGGTGACATCTATAGCCGACCGGGATTGGATCTGAAATCTCGTGAAATTGCGACGATCGCTGCTTTAACCGCTCTTGGTTACGCCATTCCTCAAGTGAAAGTTCATATTAATGGTGCCTTAAATGTTGGATGCACAAAAGAAGAGATTGTAGAGATAATGATGCAAATGGCAGTTTATGCTGGTTTCCCCGCCGCTTTAAATGGACTAAATGCGGCTAAGGAAGTTTTTACAACTAGAAATTTATAAAAGGGGGAGCATCAACATGTTAAACCGGAATATTTCTTTTACTTGGCTTGGTTTTGGCGGATTTTATATAAAGACACCCGGAAATAAAGAAATACTTATTGATCCATGGATTAAAAACAATCCCTCCTGCCCCGAAACGATTAAAAACATTGAAAAAGTAGATTACATTTTATTCACACATGCACATCGAGATCATGCTGAAGACGCTGTTTGGCTTGCGCAAACGACAGGTGCCATGGTATTGGCGGGTTGGGAATTGGCATTTATTCTTCAGAAAAAAGGTGTCCAAAATGTTGTTGCGATAAATAAAGGTGGAACTCGAAAATTAGGAGACATTGCGGTTACTGCTGTACATGCAGACCATTCCTCAGCTTTCGTTGATGATGATCAGATTATCTATGGTGGGGAGCCAATGGGGTACGTAATCAAATTCGAAAATGGATACACGGTCTATCACGCTGGGGATACAAACGTATTTGGCGATATGGCTCTAATTGCGGAATTATACGAGCCAGAGCTGGCACTATTGCCAATTGGCGATGCTTATACGATGTCCCCTCGAGAGGCGGCTAAGGCAGTCCGCCTTCTAAATATAAAAAATGTAATCCCGACACATTTTGGCGTATTTGATTTTTTAACCGGTCGACCAAGCGAACTTTCTGCTCTGCTTTCTGATATTGAAGATTTAACGGTTTATGATATATGTCCTGGTGATACTATTCAGTAAAAAACAGGTTTGTGAACGAAATTTCCTCGGTCCTGGAAGATAGAAACTATAATTAAATAACAAAGTGAGCAGTCAAAACTTATTTTAGTTTTGGACTGCTTTTTTTATAGTTGTTAGAAAAGAAATTAAATACGTTGCCTTTGGTAACAGCTGACTACTAATAAAATTGAATAACATTCCATCTACTTTGCGGGTGGTATCAGCTTCGCTGGTACGACCCCAAAAGATCAAAACTGGCTGGAAATACATCACTTTAGGAGTAAATGCCTTTACTAGACTACATTTTAGCTGATTTCTTCCAACCAAAACACTAAGATATTTTCCTTACTGCAAACCACAGCTCAATAAAATAGTGCCCCTCTTTACATCCGGTAATTTCAAGTTCCATTCCATTTTTCGATACCAAATACGTGGAAGGATTCCTTTGTCTCGATGCGATAATTCATTGCCTTTTCCCCCTTAATTGAAATAAGGAAGGAAAGCCGAGGATAGGCTTTAAGCGCAGTCCATTCTTCACTAGCCGATGCTGGGTTAACGCCATGTCTTCGTCTAATATATTCCGCAAGTGATACATTGGTAATGAATGAGAACATTCTTTGAAATTGATGTGAAGAACAGCAAGCACTTCGTGCTACTTCCTTTAATTCAATTTCTCCGGTTAAGTTACTTTCAATGTAATCTAATGCTCGATTCATTCTCAACAGCCAATCCATCGGACCCCTCCTTTAAGAAAAGTGTAGTAATGCAATGGCTTCATATCGCAACTTTTTGTGCTTCATTCCGTTTCGCAACTATATTCCTTTTAACATTTTACATCATTATCTATATAAGGTTATGATCCAGAAGTCAGAATTTCAATAAATCGATCCCACATTACAGCCATTTCTTTATGTAGAAGTGCATCATGAGAACGATAGTTTATATTCCCTTTTTGGTTTGTTGTAACATCTGGACCATAGATCCCTGCTCCAACTACAAATTTCACGGCTTGTTCTGCCCAAGGAGCTGGATTATCCGCTATTTGCGCCGAAACCCTAGGTATGTTAACACTCATTGAAAGCCTCCAAAGGATCGTCGCTGCTTCTTGGCGGGTAATGATTCGATTTGGATAAAACCTATTATCTGGAGTGCCCTGCAAAATTCCGATTTCTGCAAGTGTCTGGATCGATTGACCATACCTGTGTCCTTCTGTATCCTTAAAGAATGACGACTTTTCAGAAGGCCTTAGATTAGCAAACTGTATCAAGTGAGATACAAACTCCCCTCTTGTAACACCCTTCTCCGGAAAATAGTGAGTATCAAGTGTGTCATTATCATTTTTAATAAATGCTTTGGTTGAGGTATATATGGCTTCCGTAAATTCATCATTAGCTACATCCACGTATTTCGGGAGATCAGGTATTTTACCAAGCCATGAATCGGGCAAAAGGTAATCCAGATAGGAGATTTCTCCTCTCTTATCCCTCTTGAAAGCAGCTTGGTTACCATCTTCATCAACGAACAACAAGTCTCCGATAGGTTTTAACGTATGGGTTCCATTTGGGCCTGATATTGAAAGTCCCCCCAACTCATTCTTAATGTCAAAAAACATATAAGGTTGCCTAAGATAACGATATGTCCCAGTAAACGCAGTGAGTTCACTTGAATGAAGTGGCCACTCCTCGATGTCTTGCTTTTCTTCGGGAAAGTAATGATCCATAAATGCCGTGAATAGTTCCTCTCCTAATTCTTGACTTGAGTCACTATTGGTTATAACGAAACCACCGATCTTTTTGTCGGGTATGAGCCACATCCAAGAATGGTATCCAGGTAAATCCCCAGCTTTTCCGATTACCACTTGGCCATGATAGGCATGACGGTAAAATTTCTCGAATCCTAATGCCATGGTGGGTACCTGTTCTTGAATTGATACTTGTGTACGATGCATTTCTTCAATTGTCGTTTTAGAGAGTATAGTCGTGTCGCCGAGCTTTCCTTCATTTAAATGGGCCAGCATAAATTGCGCTATATCACTACTCGTCCCAAACATCCCTCCGTCTGGGACAATAACGGGATCGTTTGGATACTGCGTTTTTGGTTGGCCATCCATTCCGTAACCTGTAGCTAAGTTCTTTTTAATTTGTTCCGTCATACGAAAATCACTATTATTCATGTGTAGCGGTTTAAATACATGTTCCTGCATATATTCCTCAAAAGGGTACCCTACTATCTTTTGAAGGATATATCCCTGAAGGTTAAAAGCAAAATTATCATACCTGTAACTTTCGCCAGGCGTGCGAATAACGGTCGGCATATTCTCTTTAATAAACTGCTCCAACGACTGTTCATCCTTTCCTTTTGTGGAAGAAATGTAATCTGTAAAATCGAAACCTGAAGTATGTGTCATTAAATGCCTCATGGTTAAAGGGATCTCCGTTTCGTTATGGAGAGGTAATCCGTCAAGATAGCTTTCAATGTTCTGGTCAAGATCAATTTTCCCTTGCTCGACAAGTTGCATGACTGCGGTAGCAGTCATTACTTTAGAGATGGAAGCCATACGAAAAATAGTCTTCTTAGGGTCTACCAACGTTTTTTTCTCCAAGTCAGAAAATCCATACCCTTTGTTTAACAACACCTTGTTATCTGAGACAACAACAAAAGCTGCTCCTACAAGTTTCTGTTTTACATTTGGTTTTTCAAAAAACTCATCTGCAAAATGCTCAATTCCAGGCGAAGTCAACGATTCCTTAGAGGAGATGGATTGTTTTTGTTCTAATCTGGACCTGCTCTCATTACCAGCGGCCGAGTGCCCAAATACCGTTGGACTACTGCATAAAGAAACAAACAATAAACTCGCCATTATCACCTTAATTTCTCTTGATGTTCCTAGGCTTCTTATCTTTTTCATTCGTATGCCTCACTCCTTAAGTAATTGAATTTTACTTGTATATTATATTTCTTTATCCTTTATTTCCCATCATCCTTGAGAAGGAGATCATCCACGACAAAAGGCTAGTCGCTCCCTTTATTGAATCCAGATCTGCTTCAACTTTCTGTTCGTTTAAATACAACGACTCACTATATAAAGATTTATAAATGCTCCGAAAAAGCAAAAATGAACCCCGTCAAGGGTTCATTTTTTAGTTTACTTATTGCACATCCAAGTTTCTTATGATTACGGGCTGACAAGATTAGCTTTAATCTTTGTTATTTATCAAGAAACTCCACTAAGTTATACATCATTTTTGCGCTTTCCGCACGCGTACCAAGGCCGAGTGGACGGAACTCTTCTGCTGTGTAGCCATTTACCAAGCCTAGGCTATTTGCGGCCAGGATTACATCAACTGCCCATTTTGGAGACTCTTCTAGATCGGCAAAGGCTACCTGACTCGCTTTAGGAGTAATGGTGGTTTTGTAGGTTAATGCTCTTACGAGCATTGCAGCCATTTCTTGACGCGTAATCGTTTGTGATGGGGCAAACGTTCCATCTGAGTAACCCTGAACTATACCTGCTTTAGCAGCCAAGGCAGCTTCCGCGGCAAACCATTGATCAGCAGACACGTCTGTAAACGATGCCTGCCCCTCCCCTTTAAGGCCTAAAAGTCTCACCAGCATAGACGTAAATTCAGCTCTTGTTACGTTTCTGCTGGGTTCGAAGCGGTTCACTGTCACACCTTCGATAATTTGCCTTGTAGTCAGCTGTTTTACCGCTAACTGTGCCCAATGACCAGTAGGTAGATCATCAAACGTTTTATCAAATTCTATGGCAGCATATAGGCTAGGATGATTTATCTCAGCTGTAATCCAATCACCTCGTAAGCTCCCGCCTACGTAGACTATAGAACCATTACTATCCCCATCATAGATACCTGAAAGTGCACCGTTCGCTCCTGCTGAAACAGGAATTGAAATAGCGATGGGCTCTGCATACTTATCAAGTGTTATCGTTTTGCCATCACTTGTTCTCAGTTCCAGAGTGAATTCATATGCGCTTAAGAGTTTCAGCGTAGCTACATTTCGGTTTTCTACCTGAGTCAGCCATGCGGAAATGTCCTTCTGATCGACTTTAGATGCTTTAACAACAATTCTGGCATGATCCAGCTGTTCTCTTGGCACAAGATTAGCAAACTGCCTCAGCACATTAGTAGGTATAGTTAATCGGATATTGCTCGCTTCAACGGTAATGGTTTTACCTTCTGAAAGCCCCACCGAGTTACCCGGCAAAACAAGCTCTGTTAAATCGTCACTACCCTTAGCAAAGCGAATATTGTCCTCTAAAATCAACTCTTTCATTTTCTCCTCCGATACCACAAGTTGGCCCGGAACTTCCATTTTCTCTTGTTCTTCCTCTTCTAGATCGTCATGGTCGCCATTATGCCCAGAGCTTGATGCCCCCCCTGTATTTGGTGATTCAACAGGGTTCGATGGTCTTGAGGATTTCTCTACGAGTAAAGTGACATTGACGCTTATATCCTCGTATACCGCTGTAATTACGGTCTGACCTACTCCGAGTGTTAAAATGACACCATTCGCATCAATACGAGCTACTTTTTCATTGCTGCTGCTAAATGAAACCCCTTTGGTTAGGGCAGATTTAGTTCCATCACTATAATAGCCATTTACATTAGCTGTTGCCGTCATGGTCGGTTCAAGCGTTGTTGGAATTCCATCAAGATCAATCCTTACTAGACTAACAGGTGAGTCATCCTCCCCCAATACAGTAAGCATGTAATTACTGCTAAATTCCCCATATACCGCTTTGATGTTAGTTACACCTTCGGCGATCGCTGTAATGACACCTTCGGCATCAATCGTCGCTACGGACTCTTCGCTGCTTACATATTGTACGCCTTCCGTAATGAGTTCCTTTCTGTTATCTGTATATACAGCTTTTGTAACGGTTGACGAAGTTTCTCCTGCACGTAACTGTCCAGGACCAGTTAATTCGATATTTGAAATCTGCGGATCTGGTTCGGGATTAGGTTGGTCTGCTTTAACCTGCAGATCATAATAATCTGTGAAACCATCATAATTTGCCGTGATTTTAACCGTCCCTTCGGCATGCGCAGATACCACTCCATTCTCGTTAATCTCTGCAACGAAGGGGTCAGAACTATCATACACGACGCCCTCTGTAACGGGGATTCGCTTCTCAGAAGTGTAAACGGCATGGAGTACCGTAACGTCTGTTTCTCCAGGCTGCAACCAAGGCTTCCCTTCAAGCTCTATACCCACTACTGTGTCCGACTGGAGTACATGGACCTTGCTTTCTCCAAATATATTTGGTGATGATTTACTAGTCGCTCGAATAATAACTTCACCTGTCGCCGTTCCTTTGATCATGCCGTTATCAAGAATCTCCACGACATTCTCTGAAGATTCGCTTGCTATAGACCATACGATGTCCTCCGGCAGCAAGCTGTCTACACTCAACTGCAGCTCTTCACCTACTTTAATTTGGCTATTGGCTGGCTCGACCACAAGGGAAGGATCCTCTAACACGACTGTGTCAACCACTCGTCCATCCAGCGTCTTTGTTATTACCGACAGAACATCACCGTCCACTTCAACAGAAGAGTACATTTGCGTATCTTCGTCGTCTACGACAGCTTGGAAGTATCGCTTAGTCAAATCATAAAACTTTGGACCCGTAGAACCCGGAATAATATAAGTCGTCCCTTCACGCTGATCTACAATTTCATGATTCTTCAGCGGATAAGTACGTAAGTATATATGATCATGGCCATTCATAACCAGGTCCACGTTATATTCGTCAAATACGGGCGTCCATGTACTTCGTACATTCTCAGTGTCGTATATACTTGCGTACGGACCGCGATGGAAGAAGACTAGTTTCCACTTCCTATCTGTATTTGCCAAATCGGCCTTTAGCCATTCCTTTTGTTCATCAATGTCGTATTCACTGTTTAACACAGAAATGTGAATGTTTTTATAATCAAAGGAGTAGTTTGTTCCTTTCTGATTATCCGCTCCATTCTTAGGATGGTTAAAGTGAGCAAGGAAATCTCCATTTTGTTTCGTTCCCGTCACCTCGTGATTGCCCACGACAGTAACAGCTGTCATGTTCAGGAGTTCTTCCTGAGCCTCGGAAAACCACCACATCCATTCCTGTTCTTTGAAACCATTGTCAACCATATCTCCTAAATGCACCATAAATTCTGAATCCGGGTGTTCAGCTACGGCAGTATCTAACGTACGTCCCCACAGTTGAAATCCTGCAAGATTAGAAGCCTGGGAATCGCCAAACACAAGAAACTTTGTATGATTGCCCATTCCTGGAGCAGTTGTAAATGAGCCCTGTTCACTGTAATGTTCTATTCCATCGCCCACACGGAAAACATAGGTAGTTCCCGGCTTTAGCCCGCCAGCCGTCGCTTTATGGACACGAATTGTTCCAATGTCCAATGTATTAAATATGTTGCTTCCGCCACTTACACGAACGACACCCGGCTGATCAAAACCCGAGAATCCTTCTTGTTCTGCAATTTCCACAACGGTTTCAACTGTATTTGGATTGGTGTGCCAGTTAAAATTGCGTGAGATGGTCGGGTCTTCCCCCATCCCTACGGTTATATTGTATGGCTTATCCGTTCCCGCAAGCTCAGAAGTTGTAAATACCGAAACCAAGCTGTGCTGCTGTTCTTTAATAGCTTGTACATCATAGCTTTTCAATTCAGTCGTAAGAAGATCTGTACGGAGTTTACCAGATGCATCGGTAACAAGTGTCCCGTTTCCTACTTCAACATCGTCTGCAAAAAGACTAGCGCCTTCTACTGGAGCACCGTCCTCATCGGTCACCGTAAAAGTAGTAATGAAGTTTTGTGCAACATTATCGTCCCAACTCAATTGCAATTCCTGCTTGATATCAGACATCAGGGATGCCCCAAGATATGGCTTCTGTTCATCGGAACCAGCAACATCCAACGCTGAGGAGAGGAAAGTTATCCTGTTCTCACCAGAAGCTTTTCCTTTTAATGTATACGTCACTTGAGCAAGAATATCTTTATCCGTGAGAGATGCAGATTCCAGATTGCTAAATGTTACGCGAACAACACCTGATTCAGTATCAATAACAGGGGCTAACTGCATTTCGCTAAGTTTTTCGCTCTTTTGGACAGACAAGTCCGTTACCGCGTCCGTATCAAATTGAAGCTCTAAATGACCACCACTGAGTTGTTCCACCTGGTCAGCGGTAATATCGACCGTGTACGAATGACCTGCATATACCTGCTCAGGTGTAACGTAACGGAACTTGGAGGCACCTGTATCTACGATAAATTTCCATTCCTTTATCGTTTGGTTACCAGACAAGTCGCGGACGGCAAGTTTAACAGTGTGATAACCATCATCAAGTGGAAGTCCTGGCGTATAGCTAATGCGCCCTTCTGGCGGATAGAGCGTATGAGTTACTTGCTGACCATCGATGTACATCCGAATTTGGTTCGGATCAATCAGTGTTGTGCCTGGATGAACTGCTGGATCCCAGCCAGTGTCGGCAGCATTTGCACGAATGACCGGGGTACCCCTTGTAACGGTCTCATCTTCGGACGGAGCCACATCTGTAATCACGGGAGTTTCGTAATCCTCTTCGAGTGGACCATAGACTGCTCGAACCTGATCAATATAAATGGCACCGGCGGTCTTCTTGTTGTTGTTGGTTTGCATGTACCGAACCGGCATATCCATGCTGAGTGGCGTTGTTTTGCCAGCCGGCACTGCAGCCTCAACATATTTCCATCCCGTCCAGTTTACACCACTATTCGCATCAGTGAAATCAATATTAAAGGCTGCATAGTTTCCGTCCCGGACTTGCGCCCGGAGCCAGTGACCTTTCCCGTCACCGTATACCCACATTCCAATTTTTTCAGGATATCCGGGAATCTGAATATGATCTGTCTTGCTATTAGAAGAAACATAAGCTCCCGAAGTCCCTGTCTTACCGATAAAATCATAAGACAGTTTAATCGATCCATCACCCGAGCGTATAAAATCTGGATCCGTATTTAATTCGACGCTTACTGAATTGTTACTTGCACCACTTGCTTTATATTTCTCAATGCTGTCGAACTCTTCCAGCACAACTGGCGGAACGCCAACATTCACTTGCATCGAGGTATCTATACCTTTGTAACTGACAATGATAGTTCCAGATTTCCCTCCTTCGTTCGTTGCATGAAATACCCCTTTTTCATCGACGGTTCCGATATCTCCTTCCACCCGCCACTCGAAAACGTTGTTACTTGATCGAATCACTTTACCATCTCGTAACGCTGTAACCATCAGTGTTTCGCTTATACCCGTATTGTAGGTCTTGATTTCATTAGGGAAACGCAGTTCCGTCAGTTCACTTACAACTTCCACATCCGCTGTTCCCTCAAGAGTGCCAGAGGAAACACTCACTTGACCGACAAAGGCGTCTTGTCCTGCCTTAAATACACCGTCTCCTTCAAATGTGCCTAGTTCTGGCGCCGTGGACCATATCATTGTTCCTTCATGTGTTGCAGGATGACCTGTTGGGTCAACGGCTGCAGATGTAAATTCAAAAGAGGAACCAGCTAATACTCTCTCCTCGTTTGGCGTTACAGCGAGCTTAGATGCAGTCTTCTCCGGTGCTGTATTTACAAGCAGAAGCCCGTTACCTGTTGCTCTTTCACCACCATCGGAGCCTTGATTCATCATTTTTACATTTGAAGTGCCTGGCATCCGTGCTACAAATGTTGAGGAGCCACCGCCGTCCAGGTTCATTGCATCAACGACACCCATATTGGCTAGGATTTTGGCAAGTTCCTCTGTTGTTACACCTTCACTAAAGCCCGGCGCTCTTCCATCGATCTCAAACAACACAATAGAGCCGTCGGCTTTAGTACCGATTGCTGTACGTGGATGAACACCTTCCGGTCCAACATTCAATTTCACAACGCCATCTTCCACAAGTGGTCCTTGCCCCCCAATGACCATACTCACATCCTGCCATTCATCATCGAGCTGAAAGCTGGCGGACAGCTCATCGCCAGCTACTAGGCCACTAACAACGGGTATGGAAGTCCCGGAGGCAGACAAGACAACCGTACCTTTTCTAAGAGGTGCATCGCCTTGATTTTCTCGAATCTCCAGCACCTTTAATCTCATCGTGTCTCCGCTTTTTACGTCGCCTTCCAGCACCTGCAATACAACCTCAGTACCAGCTGCCGTCGTTTTCGTTGTTGTATAGTAATCCGGAGTATAGAGAACCAAATGATTGCTCGCCCGATACCTGTTAATACTTGTTAAATTGGTATTTTTCTCGTCTATGTCTATCGACATCGTAAGCTTTGGCTTCCCGTAAACTGATGTGCCATCTCCCTTCAGACCAAAGGCATAAGAACTAGAAGCACTGTTCAAAATGCGACCTCCATCAATGAAGAGTCCATTGGGTACACCAGTTCCGTAACCAGAAAGGTCGTAAAAGTCGCCGTTTATACCGGCTATTACACGATTACCCGGGGCATCTGTATAAGTGGCCATTTCAGTCAGGCCTTTCATACCATATACATAGCCCCCCTTCGTTCCTGCACGTAGTTCCAAGTTTGGCGTATCAGGATCGAATTCAACAAAATGCATTTTTTCAAGACCGCGGTCAATCTTCATGTCATACCAGGTGTACTCAGCTCCTGGTGCGAGCTCCGTCTTCCTAACATCAACAATGCGGCCGAAAGCCGTATCTGGCGTTTCTGACATGGAGGCGTACATACTATGTAGCGGCTGCAGAAATAAAAGCATTGCTAACAAACTAGCAAGTATAGCTTTTCCTGATCTACGGTACTTTGAGTTCATTTAATGACTCTCCTCTCCGATGCTCCACTTTTCTCTATATATTTATTATAGAAATCGGGTGTAAAATGTTGGTTGCGACAATATATTATTTTGTAAAATTCTTTCATTGATGAAGGGTCTTGAAAAGCCGATTATCTGTCTAAAACTATTGAAGTCCTCATTTAATAACAAAGTTAATTTGGCTATAATTCTCTTCTCCATTTTCTTGTATATAAGATAATCATCTCCTTTTCTGAATCTTATTTAGGCTCCTCTTTGAATGACGAGTTATGGATGACTTGTTGAACCAACGGACTTATAAACGTAGAGGGGATCGTCATAATGAAACCTCTGGCGATTATAGCCAGTCAGTAAGTTGGCCACTTCTACTACTAGAAAATACTATGAATCCTCGTCCATGATAATTGTCCTTTTTTATGATTCTGATACCTTCTTTGGATTTCTGTCTAAATTGCTGAGTTGACTATCACTTTCTGAGTAATTTGCATGAAAATCAAAGGAGTAGGTCCCCCAAATATACCTTTTTATAGATCTACTTATAAATGGATAGATTAATAAATACGAAAAAGACCGATTCATTTAAGAATCGACCTTTAACGAATTTATTAAAATCTTTTAGTTTGCTTTGCACATTAATTTGTTTTATTCAGCTAGTATTTTAGGTTAGTGAAATAAGCTAGAAAAACTAATCAGTTATATCATGATTCCTTGTCCACACTTACATCTAAAATTCATTAATTCACCTCAAGCATGGTTAACTCGCCGAGTATTAATCACAATAGAATACTATCCAATATAATAGCTAATTTCTATTTTTCACTGAGGTAGATGGATGAATGTTATGAATAAGTAATATTCCATCATACTGATCTCGTGGAATCATCTTTTCATCTAAAACTCCCCATGCTTTAGCTGTACGAGGTGTATACATCCATTCTGTTGTCGGACTTAACTTTTTGTCCCTCATGTCAATAAACCGGGCTGGGCCCATTTCAGTACCCAATATATCCTCAAGGCTACCCTTTTCATGAGGCATGACTTGCTCTTCATCCCCATTGTTTTTATTAGCGCTTCCTTCATATGCATATAGTCCAATTACATAACCAGCCTGTTTAAGTGAGTGTGGCAGCATTTCCCCCATGGTCGGGTATGGGTTATTATCAAAATCGTATCCGTTATGCTCTGCGATCATTGTGGAGTTATTTTTGCGTACATGATAGTTGTGTCCCCATAAAATAATTTTCTCATCCGGATATCCGGTTTCTGCAAGCCAAGCTACATTATCTGCCATAACGCGGTCTCGTTCAAAGTTCCCCCGTTTTATTTGCTTCTCGGGGTCTACTCCTGCTAGCAGATTTACAATGTGAGGATGGTAATTGTCCAGCATATCTATCCTGTTTTGTAGGACGCGTTCAATTAGAGATAAAGGGTTGAACTGTTCTTTGTAAGTTCTACTTAGTTCAGATTTGTTGTTTTTAACAAAATTCTGAAATGTAATGTACTTTTCTTTTATCTTCTCTTTCTGAATCGTAAAATCTTCTACGTCGTTAATCATATTAAGCTTTAAATACCAACGTTCCGTTTGCGCAAATGCTCTAGCCTTACTTTTATCCACATGAGCAAACCACGCTTCAACAAATTCAATAAAAGCTTCCGTCGTACCTTGTGAGTCAAACCCAGTCAAAATCAGCGGATGATCCGTCTTACTTTGTTGTGCAATATATTCGAAAAGGGGTAGGTTCTCTTCTACCTGCCATACGCCAAAGACTGACCTTTTCATCAATTCTTTTGGCGTCATATTATGTATTTGAGCATACGCAGCAGTCGTATCGGCCAAATTCGATTCGAATGCAATGACGTTGTATCCTAATTTTTCATGTAGGAATTTTACAAGTCTAACTTTCATAGCGTTATATTCTGACGCTCCATGCGAAGCTTCGCCCAAGCTAACTATTCGTTTATCCGCTAAAATAGGCTGGAGAAACATTAAATCGGTGTATTGATCTTTTCTATTGGTATAGATGGATGAAATCGTATTTGAATTTGAACGTACTGTCTCCTTCCAAACTAAATCTGTAGCTATTGTGCTCTTCTCGTCTGCTGAGGGTAATCCAGACATATACGCTATCTGGCCAACGCTCATAACGCTGAAACTACAAAATACCGTAGACAATAATACTTTTCTGAAAAATTGATTCATTAGCCTAACACTCCTCTGCTTTTATGAATATTAGCTTAACCTCTCGAGTTTAAAGTCACTATACTTCGCGTTTAAGATTGGTTTAAATCTGTAATAAGTTATACAAGGTATTTAGTAGTGCTGAGATTCTACATTCTTCATGTAGTGTTATTGCATCCAATAATCTGAACTAAATATAGAAAGAACCCTGGCTTACGCCAGGATCCTTTGTAGGAATAAGGTTAAAATGGGCAGTTTCACTCTATTATTCAATAATTATTTGTGCTTTTGAACAGAAGTACACTCCAGACCCTATGCACTTAATCCCAAGTGATCTCCACGTCATGCATCATAAGAAAGTAGTAGAGCTTAGTGCTATACTTCGGTCCTTTCATTAAGGATCCGTTTTGATTTATCTAAAAAAGCTGAGAATACCGGTCCCCCGAATTATGAAATACGAGTGCTTTCAAATGATCGGCCTCCTCTTATCTATTTTTCAAGAACTCACTTATTAATGATATGATTCTCCGAGATAACTGGAGCAGCGAGTATTAAGGCAATTTACCACTACTTGTGGTACGGTTCGTCGTATTATCTGTAAGCGAAATCGAAGACACCCAGTAGGGTGCCTTCGATGTTCTTACGATCTCTCTATGGCGAGTTGGATAAACGAACTCAAATCCATCAACCAACCTTGTTGGGACACTCGTTCACTGTACAGAACGTGCAAGTGCTGCGACAGAGCCGCGGAAATCGGGTCTGCCGTCAGCCGTCCACAAAAGCTCTGTCACAAATGTATGGCGATTTGGATCGTACAGCGGATCTCCTATAATGTTTTTGTACGTTCTTGCGTGGAACACAAATAGCGTCTTTTCGCCCGTCTCTGACACCGTGAAGGAATTATGACCGGGACCATACATAGAGATGCTCTCATCTGTCGAGAAAACCGCTGCTTGCGACTTGCGCCATGAGGTGGCATCGAGCAAATCAGCATCTGCATCTGCTTCAAGCAGTCCCATGCAATAATTGAAATCAGTAGCGCTAGCCGAGTAAGAAAGGAATACCCGATTACCGTTGCGAAGAAATGCCGCGCCTTCGTTCACTTTATAACCAATGATCTCCCAGTCATATTCCGGCATCGAAATCATCGTTTGCTGTCCAGTCAGCGTCCACGGATTGCTCATTTTAGATATATACAGATTAGAGTTACCTGAGATATTCGGATCCTTTTGTGCCCATACGTAATAACGGCTGCCATTATGCTCAAAGGTAGTGGCATCAAGGGAGAAGCTTTCCCACGCGGTACGAATCTGTCCTCTTTCCGTCCAACTGCCTTCGAGCGGATTGGCATTTTCATTCTCTAGCACATACATCCGATGGTCGAACAAGCCTTCATTCGTTTCCGTCGTGTGTGCGGCAGCGAAATACACGTACCATTTGTCATCAATAAAATGCAGTTCAGGCGCCCAAATATTGGCACTAAGAATACCAGTCTCGCGCTTTCTCCAGATCACTACAGGAGTTGATGTAACAAGCCCCTCAAGATTCTGGGCTCTACGGATTTCAATCCGATCATACTCTGGAACAGATGCTACGAAGTAATAATAACCGTCTGAATGTCGGTACATAAAAGGATCCGCTCTCTGCTCAATTAATGGTTGAATGTCGTGTAATGCTCTTTGTTGGATTTCCATCTTATCACCTGTTTCTTCATAATATACACTACCCTTTAACAGCACCTGCAGTCATACCGTCTATGAAATATTTCTGGAAAGCAATAAATAGTATGAAAATTGGAATGATGGAGAAGAAGGAGCCCACGATCAGTAGGTCATAGTTATTGCCATAAGGAGTTAACAACGTTTTCAAACCGATTGGAAGTGTAAATTTACTCTGATCTCCGAGCACCATGAATGGCCACAACAGATTATTCCAGCTATTCATACCATTCAGAATGGCCATTGCCGCAAAGGATGGTTTCATAATCGGCATAATTAGTCTGAAATAAATCGCATACTCGTTTGCGCCATCAACCCGCCCAGATTGAATAATCTCTTTGGGTATGCTTCTTAGATATTGCCTGAAGAAAAATATTGTCGCGGCATTGGCTATGCCCGGCAGAATGATTGCTGAATAGCTATTCACCATTTTCAAATCATTAATTAGGCTATACAAAGGAACCAGCAGTATTTCGAAAGGCACCATCATAATGAGCAAAACACATATAAAGAGGAAGTTCTTACCTTTAAAATCATATGCTGCAAAACCATATCCAACAAATGCGCTTACAAAAAGTGTTAAAATCACTTGAACGATTGTTAAAGTCATACTGTTCCAAAACCATACAAAATAATCATGTTCTCCAGTAAACAGATAGATGAAATTGTCAAAACTCATAATACTAAAATCCAAACTTAAGTTAAGACCATATCTAATTAATGATTCACCTGGTTTAAAGGAAGATAGGGCCACTGCATAGAATGGAATCATAATTATAACGAATAGTATAATGAACAAACATATAATTACTATTCTGGAAATAAAATTATCCCTCGTCTGACTTTTGCCCACTTTAATCCTCCTCCTTTTTGAACATTCCACTAAATTTCAACTGCGTTAAATTGATAACCAAAGCAATGATTAACAGAATGATACCAACTGCAGCTGCGTAACCCAGCTTATTTTTCTCAATCCCTTGTCTATACAGATATCCGACAATGGTTAAGCCAATATTTTTGGGTGAATTGTTACCGTTAAACATCATCAGGCTCTCGGTAAACATGGCTAAACCTGCATAAACACTAATTGTCGTAACATATACCGTGGTCGGCTTCAATAATGGCATTGTGATCGTTCTAAACTTCTGCCAAGCAGATGCCCCGTCAATCGAAGCAGCCTCATAATATTCATTGTCAATGCTTTTCAAACCGGATAGATAGTAAAGCATATTAACACCTGTCCATCTCCAACATGCGAGGATTAACAGTGCTGCCATACTCCATTCTCCGTCTTTCAAGAATTTAATAGGCTCTACACCAAATAGACCCAGGAAACTGTTCATTAATGACCCTTCCATTTCACCAAATGTAAGGCGGAAAATGGTACCCGCAACTGCGACAGATGTCAATGCAGGGAGAAAGAACGAAGATTTAAAAAACTCTCTTCCCATCATTAACTTACTGTTGATCATAACGGCGAATAACATGGGAAAGGGAATTAACAGCACTAAGGTTCCTAACATGTACACAACGCTATTTTTAATAGCCGTCAAAAACACTTTATCTGTAAGCAATTTCGAATAATTCGCTTCACCAATCCATTTAGGATCCTGTCCCAACATCTTATCTTGAAAGCTCATTACGAATGAATTTAGAAGCGGATAAAACCAGAAGATCAAAAATATGAGTATAAATGGCAATACAAAAACATAAGGCGCAACTTTTTGAGAGTATACAAATTTCTTTATCATATTCTCAATCTCCCTTGACTATGGTTAAACCTGCCGACCACTATACCTGCCGACAGGTTTAATCAAATCATTTACTTATTATATTTATTTCAATTCTTGTTCAATTGCTTCTTGTGCTTCATCCAGCGCTTCCTTCACGTCTTGGCCATCTTCAAAGATAGCATTCAAAGTAACCGTATTGAATACATTGCCGATCGTCGGTGAAGCTTTAACGGATTTGATCGCTTGAATTTCGTCTTTGATTTCATTCAAAGTATCAAATGCATTTGTTTTAAAGTATTGGACGTACTCGTTATCAGGGTTTTTCGTTACTGCATCATCTTTCCATACTTCCATGTTGATTGGGTCGAATCCAAGCGTATTCCAGATTTCAGTAGTAGCTTCTTTCGAAAGCTTAGCAAAAGCTACAAATTCTTTTGCCAACTGAACGTCTTTACCATTCTTAGTAACAACTGTGCCGGTACCGCCTAAGCCAACGGAACGAGGATTACCTTCTTCAAATACAGGCAATGGAGCGATTGCATACTTACCTTTAAGGTCCTTCATTTCGTTTACAAAGCGGGACATGTACCACTCAGGCATCAATGCGCTTGCGTAGTTGCCCTTGTTGTATTCACCTTTTGCTTCTTCTGTGTCGGGTTGCCCGCCAGGGATCGTATGAATAACATTGTTCTTCTGCAGATCGACTAACATTTCATACGCTTTAATCATTTCAGGCGAGTTCACTTTTGGATTACCATTTTCATCTGTAAAATCAGCGTTTTGCTGAGCTAGCAGCAGCGAAGCCTGCCACGTAGCTGATGTATCAGCAGTACCTAAGTACTTGCCAGTCTTTTCATAAACCTTGATACCTGCTTGTTTGTAATCTTCCCAAGTTTTGATTGTCTTGTAATCAACACCTGCTTGTTCGAGAATTTCAGTGTTGTAGAAAGCAAGCGTAGCACCTACGTGATAATCAAAGCCATAAACCTGATCGGCTTTGGAGTAAATCTCGACACGTGAAGGAACAACAACGTCTTTGTATGGTGCAAATACATCATTCAAAGATTCCAGTGGAACGTTGTCACCTTCCATGAATTTAGGGAATTGACCAAGCTCAATATCAGCGATATCGGGAGCACCTTTTCCGCTTGTAACTGCGAGTAAGAGCTTGTTGTGCATATCATCGTAAGGCATAACCGTTACATTCAACTTAATCTGTTTGTCTGGGTTCTGTTGGTTCCATAACCCCAGCATCTTATCCAAATGCTTGCCGTGCAAATCTACGAATGTCCAGAATGACAATTCTGTAGCATTCTCACCAGCATTCGCACCTAACTGCTGTGTTTCCGTATTTGAATCAGAAGGACTACCACATGCCGTAAAAACAAGTGACATAATAAGGACTGTAACGATGGAGATGATAGTACTGCGTTTTTTCATTTGTTCGTCATCCTCTCTTTTTTGTTATGCATTTGAAAAGTCGGCTGACTAGTTAGTTCTGTTAATTTAAGCGGGATCAATCCACCTTGGCACCACCATCCTTAACATATTTCTAACCGTTCAAAGAAAAGACCCCTTCGCAACAATTTTTCAGATTCCATATTGTAAGCGCTTTACATGCCGTATTATAATATAGATGAAATATGCTTTATATAACCAATTGATTATAAAATCATAAAGTTTATGGGGAGATGCAACTTTGTGAAAAAGCTGGCGCTCTACAAACAAATTCGAGAAGATATTTTACAGAAAATTAAATCAGGGCGGCTTCGGCCAACGGACCGCATTCCTTCTGAGCAAGAACTAATGGACGAATTCAGAGTAAGTAAAATAACCGTCAAGAACGCCCTAGCCCTACTAGCTGACGAAGGATTAATTATACGCGTACAAGGCAAAGGCTCATTCGTCTCTTCTAGTCTTGTTGTTGCTAGCATCAATTCTCCACCCTCCCCACACAGCGCGTCATCCATGCCGCTCATCGGCTTCATCATTCCGACGATGAGAACCCGTGTCATTCAGAAGCTCGTTGACTACACGGAACAATTCCTGCAAGAAGCCGGCCTCAGCATGGTACTAAGCATCACGCGCGAGTCCTCCTCTATCGAATCAAACGTCATTCGTACACAAACGGAGCTCGGTGTGAAGGGACTGATCGTTTTTCCGACAGAAGATGAGAAGTACAACGAATCATTACTGCGTCTGTCGCTCGATAAATTCCCGTGCGTGTTCATCGACCGCTATCTGCGCAACATTGAGACGTACACCATTACATCCGACAATTTCGGCGGTGCGTACAAGGCGGTCTCCCATTTGCTATCCAAGAGTCATCAGCAGATTGCGCTCATCTCACCTGAAAATGCCAATACAGCCGTCGAGGATCGCACGCTGGGCTTCGAGCAGGCGTACACAGATCAAGGCATCTCGATTGACAAGAGCCTGTGGTGTCATATCCCTCTCGACATTCTACGCGGCGAGCAAGCATTGGACTATGTAATCGACTTCTTGCAGGACCACACTGGAATTTCGGCAGCCTTCTCCCTGACTGCAGAAACCGCACGCCTTGCATCGGCCGCTATCCGTCGTCTGAACGATCACTCAAATATTGAATTG
Organism: Paenibacillus sp. 7516; assembly: GCF_002272715.1. Classification (NCBI taxonomy): domain Bacteria; kingdom Bacillati; phylum Bacillota; class Bacilli; order Caryophanales; family Paenibacillaceae; genus Paenibacillus; species Paenibacillus sp. 7516. The sequence goes on along the minus strand of NZ_NPBI01000004.1, from coordinate 208,423 downwards.
CTATCTTTCGATAATCCACATCTCTCAGGCGTAGCTTATGTGCAGCAGGATGAACAGGAAATGGCACGAACAGCCGTAAAGCTGTTACGTGAACAGATGGAAGATATTTATTCTCCTAAGAACGCCGTCATTCCCGTGCAACTCATCTTCCCATGACACGACAAACGTTGCAGCCAGGCGATAGATGAACTCTGCATATTGATTGGTTTTACCCGCGATGTTGATCATCCTATCTGTTTTCTTAAGGTTATAAAGGTCTTTTCATTCGAGGCGGATATAAGTGAGAATCATCAAAACACAACAAGATTGAACGCACTTCACCGTGCAAAAGTACTTCCGACGCCACAAAGTACAGTTTGATGACAAAAAATAGATTAGTATAGAAAAAACCACTCTATTTTTAAGGAGTGGTTTCTTTGCACAGAGCTTCTCTCTTGTTGCTAACGTTTCCCTTTAGCTTAACGGTCTAACCCAATTCGGTATATGATGGGCAAAGTATTGCCCAACCTTAGTTAGTTCGTTAATAAACGGGAGTAATTTTTTTATCATCAAGAAGCCAGTTATCTTTGGTAATTCTAGTCTTATTCGTTACAAATCTCACTAAAAAAAGCTGTTTCGTTAAAATCAATCTGATTGCCTTATCGGGCTTAATCTCCATCTGATGGAGTACATGCTTCGAAAATCTAGAGTTTTTGTCGTTTTTACATTCGGTGTCGACCCACCTGAAGGCAATATATAAGGTGCAAACCCCTGATAAAAAGCTCAGCTGCACTTTCCATCAATCAACTGCGCATGGCTTCCTCCCTTTTGCTTCACTAAAGTGCTTGGTAAGGAACTTGTTTTATCCATTTCAAATGTTGATTACAGTTCCAGTGAAAATACCTCCTAGCTTTGAAGTCTATCCATTCACAAAATGGCACTAAAATGACCTGTCACTTAACAAATTACCTGTAAGTTCCACCTTTCTCAGATGACAGAACAAATCCCGTGGTTCCAGTTTTAGTATTCATTTTAAGATATACTTAGAAAGAAGGGGATAACTTCATTATCATTTCATTTTATAGGAGGTTCATTATGAAAAGAATAATATTTTTCGTCCTAATTAGTATGATTGTACTTCCTGGCTGTTCTAAGGTTGAGAAAGAGAAATATCCCAATTACGAGGGTACTGTAGTATTTAAAACAGATGAAAATGACATATACAAATTTCTTGTTCTTCACAATATAAGTAAGGAAGATTTGGAGAATGGAAATCTTGAGGAATTTGTAGAACTAGCACAAAACCAGGAAGCTTCGTATTATTTTGTTGATAAAGAGAATTATGAGTCAATCGAAGTAGGGCAAAGAGTAAAAATCACTGCTGACTATAACCAACAAGAATCCTCGCCACCGATTAGAACGGTTGTAAGTATAGAAAAAATCAATGAATAAGCTACTCACCAACATTCCCCATCCCCAAAGCAGCCAATCACATAGATCGGCTGCTTTCATTGTTTTATTGAGTTAACGTTTTCCAATTACTTAAGGCCTTCATCTCATATATTTACGAATTAGTTGTTGGATCGCTTGTTTTACATCCCCACGAAACAGACCTCCATGATAGCAAATCAACTGGTCAATATCATATTCAAGCAATCGCTTTAAGGAGCGGATTGCCTCTTCCAAATCCATTGTATACTTGGGATTAGCGATAGCAAGCTCGCCATTCTCAATGACAACGGCATCTGCTGCGACTAATGTTTTGCTGACAGATAAATACACGGAAATGTGACCAGGCATATGACCAGGGGTATGGACAATTTCTATCCCACCACACCAAGGAAGCCTCTCCTTATGGGATACAGTCTGATCAACGGTAGCTGGCTCGATTGACTGTAATAAGCTAATAAATTGTTCCGCATATGGCTTTTCTTCATCCGACAATGCGTTGAACGTTGATTCTGCTTGTAGAAGTCGCAATGACTTTTTCTTTCCTTCAATGTACGGTGCCTCGAGCTTATGAGCGATAATTTTGATATGTGGGTATATGCGCTTCAACGTTGCAAGCGAACCAACATGGTCCATATCGTGATGCGTCAGGATCAGTTTAGTAATCGAACTGAGATTCATGTGATGACGGTTAACCGCTTCTTCAAGAAGATGAATAAAATTCGGATAACCACAGTCGATGAGAATCGTATCGTTCTCATCTTCAAGAATAACTGGGGTAATGGTCTGTTTTTGACCATTATGCTCAAACTCGATCTCAATTAGATGAAGACCACTCATACGTATACCTCCTAACTTAAAACAATTCGTATATTATGGCTTTCGTCTGATGCTATAAAATCGCATTCCTGCAGGTACGCCTTTAATTTCAAGAACTCCTTTATAAATAAGTTCTCTTAGCCGGTATTCAAAATAAGCATCTCCGATATATTGCTCACAGTGTCCGATAGCCTCTCCAACAAGACGGGCTGATTTCAAGAAACTCTGATCACCCGTAGGAGGCTTAAGATCGTCTAATTTCTCTAACAGGTACTCATCATAATAATCCGCTGGCACTCCTAGAACACCTTGGTCACTCCAAATACGTAAAATTCCTGACTGTTCCGTGATGTCCTTCCATTCTTTATCCAGACGTGCAATATCAGCAGAGCCTAATCTTTTCTTGTCATCTAACCTACTGATTGCTTCCCCAAGCTTTTCGGAAGGGATCTCTCCTGAGCACCTGTAATGAATGAATGCATCAGGCCGGTTGTAAAGTTCTTCACAGACTGCACAAGCATCATATAACGAGATAGCATTAGGTTTGCTGCGAAGTAAGTGAACCGCATGGCGTAAGCCTATCTGCTCACAAGCATTGCTACTAGTCCAAACGACGATCTCCGCTCCTTCCGGTATCAGATCTAATTTGACTAGAATTTCATTGTATTCATTTTCAAACTCATCATAGTCTTCAAATCCACCGATGATGTTATTGCTAAACCAATTCTTGCGTTCCATACGTCCTACTGCTGAGTTCAGGCCAAGCGGACCAATAGCGTAATTATCCTGTAACGTTATAACCTTATGCGTTTCTTCGAAACCGAGTCCTCTTAAGGCTTGTTTCATGCTGCCCGCAAAGGATTCCCCAATCACGATATGGACATGAGTACAAGTCGGTACTGGAGACCATAAAGCTTTTTTCTCTTGAAGACCCATCAGCTCGTCATATAGTTCAAACAGCTCGTGAGCTACGGTTTCGCTTGTTCTCTCTTGCTGCTTCATCAGTTTGATTTTGGCCAGCATAAATTGAAGATAGGCTTTTAATTCTCCTTCTCCCAAACTATCGGTTGCTCTTTTAATTACTAGGAAATCTTTAAGATTCAAATCAACTTCCCTCCTTTTTGTATGCACGTACATATTCTCACACAAGCGTTCAAATGAGTTCGATCACGCAATTGGATAGATGCACAACATTCTTTCCCTTATATCTAACGCTCAACTTGTTTCCACCTATTATGATTCCTTTGGATTGTCGTCCATGAAGTCGAAATATCCTGGTGCGCCGATTGAGACGGTCGTAAAATAGTAATAACGTTTTTCGAGCGCCTGATTTTCTTCGCTCATTTCCAGAAAACCCGGGTCTTTCAAGATTTCATCATTCATAATGCCTTCTCGCCAGAAGCACAGATCGAGTTCTTGAAACGCAAAGGAATACCCCGTTCTTGGACCATCATCCCCGATCATAGGATACTTTTTCATAAGAGCATGGATCAAATCCTCAGCCTTTGTTGTGAAGACGTCCATGTCTTGTAACAAACAAGGAATGCGAAATTGACTATGATAGTGCGGGTTCAATAGCTGAATGAATTTTACCCTCCCATTGGAATCATATTCGAAATGACTGCGAGTAAACAGCATCTCGATATAACTGGGATTAACGGGTATACCATCATTAGCTCTCCAATAGTCCAGATTTTGAAAGGTCTGCTCCACCTCTTCCCTACTCATCCCTAGCTGAAAAGGACCGATGCCGACATGTGGCTTTATCATAATTTCTTCCACCCTGAAAAACTCCTTTCAATGACAATTTTTTCATAAAATATTTAGGATCCAACCAACTGTTCCGGTAATTAAAACCTTCCGTTAGTTGAAATTAGAATGGATTTTCACCTTTAATAAAAGGGATGAAGACAGCATAAACAGAGCCAACAAGAAAAACCAACAGGAGAGCCCAAACCAGTTAAAATGAAACCAATAACGAAAAATCCTATGATCTCAAAATATATTAAAACTTGCTTTTTCCATATAGACAATCCCTTCCACCCTCATTTTATTGAACTTAGTTGTTTGCTTAGTATTGATATGTAGCCGAGTAAGTTGAGCGTCTCCACTTATGTCTCTATCATAAGCTTTCATCCAGCTAGTTTAATTACCATTCATTAGTTTTACTAACTTCTCTCTGGTTTCTTTTAAACGTCCCTTGGCATTCGTGGTATCGGAGGGTTCCACCCAAGCAAAACCATCAGAATCATAACGAGGAAAGACGTGCATATGATAATGCGACAAATCGTTAAATTTACCGCCATTTTGAATGATTGTTATTCCATCTGGATTGAATTGGGTTTGGATCAATCTTTTAAGCACGATAGATGCCTTCATAATTTCGTTAGCAGTTATATCATCCAAATCATCGAGTTCGTAGTAATGTTGTTTTGGAAGGATGAGAACATGCCCTTCATTTAACGGTGCTATATCCAAAATACAAGTTACGTAATCATTCTCATAAACTGTGTTTGTATCAATCATTTTGTTTGCAAGCTGACATCCTAAGCACATCCTATTCGGCATATCTACTACCTCCACTTCTCATAATAACCATTACTACATCCGTTTTTCCTTACGTACATTGCATCACACAAATTACTCGTTCAAAACATAGATTCGCAAGATCATCTTCATGGATCCAATAATAAATCCTTCCAGAATCTCCCCACATCATCCCTGTCTTTTCTTCTTCCGAGTCTATTTGGAGAAGTAGTCTCCACTTTAGTGCAGAATTCAATACTTTATCTCGAATCTCAGGGTTATTGTTTTCAATCCACTTATACGGTCCATAAGTTAACTCACAACTAACTTGCATATCTCCCTGAATTGGATCCGGATGGCCCATAAGTCGATTAATATACCCTTTTGTACTCCAATTCGGTAAAAATAATTTCCAGTACTTCGCAAAATTCTCGATGTTTCCATTCCAGCCGAGTCCCAGGCTTTCCAGATAAGCTGACTCAGAGGTTGGTACTGAAAATTGGGGTTCAAATAAAATCTGATTCGGCTTCACCTTTTCTAAATCAGTTAAACTTTTAGGCGTGTTTCTTCGTGCTAATTTTTCGAGACCGTCAGAATCGAAGTAGAACACTCGGCATGTGGAAGGATCATTATAAAACCCCATCTCTGCATACATAGGTTTTACAGCATAAAAAAAGGATAGTAGGCCACTCGATGGAAGAGACAACTGTTGTGGGCAATCAGCTAAGTTAATCTGCGAGATAAAAGACATATCATATTCTTTCCATGTTGGCCATTCGAGGTCTTCAGGAAGATCTGGATTACCTCCTACCTTACTTCCTCCTAAAGGAATATCAGAATCGGAAACGGGGCTCAGAAATAGTTGAGCCGTCGGAAAAACCCAGTTGGCAATAGCATTACCATATTCTTTTAGACCCACTTGTTCGAGCTGTCGTATTACTTCCTTTTTGTTCACCATTGAGATGCCTCCTGAACGTACTTTTTATTCGCATGTATAAATCATGTGCTTATTTGTTCTATTACCATTTCTTGATATTAAAAGTGTTGATAATACGCGTTGAAATTGAGTTAAGCCAGCCCTGAGCAGCCGACTAAATGTTTTTACGTTTTACGATATAGACTCAACAGCTTCCGGTAATATTTTCTCGTATTCTTTATGTAACACATAACGTTGAACGCCTATCGAAGCGTTAACTGCTTCCCTTGCATGCTTGATGCCCGTTTCTCGGTGACCAGCTTTAATTTCTATTTCCGCGCGCAGCGCCTTCTGCAGCATGTTCGTCCAAGAACAATAACTTTATTTTTGGGTTCATTAGTTCTCCTTAGTTATAAAGATTAAATTATGGCCTAACTCGCTGTTGCCTAAATTTAATAAAATGAATGCCTGGTGACATGAGAAAGCCCCACTTTCAAGATTTTTAAATTCCATAGCAATCATACTAACCCAACTTTTTACAGTCAATCTAAAAAGGTTGATCTATTACGCTAACCTTCCCGTTAGTTGAATAAAAACAGCTAATCGCATGAAAGAAATTCTGGAACAGCGCAACATTGTAACAGCGCAACTTTGTGGCTGAATCTAGAGTATAAATGTACAACATCTAGCAGAGGGGAGGGATTACAACGGGATGAAATGGAAGAGAGTTTTGCTATGTGTCACGGTTTTTTCCTTGCTTGGCGGGTCATTATTGTTTGCGGATTCCGTAAACCAGAAGATTCGAGTGCTAATTAATGGTAAGGAAGTGGCCGATGGCGGTTATTTAATCAATGGAACGACATATGTACCTCTTAGAGAAGTCGGTGGTATTACTAGATGGGATAGCAACAGCAAGAGAGTCACGGTAAATAAGCCGAATGTACATATTTCTCTGTTCACAGGGAACAACAATGTGTTTGGTAACGTCAAGGTGGGCAAGCTGAAGTTCAACGTGTTCTCTCAAGTGGACAGTCTAACAGCAGGTGTGTCTGCCGTTAAAGTAACCATTACGAATCCAAGTGGTCAAGTGAAAGATATCCAGTCGCAGAAAGTTACAACGCAGAAGGATAACTTCTGGTTCCAAACCGATGACTTTACGTATGACTTCAACCGTGCTGGTAAATACCAAGTCGGATTTCATATTAAAGAAAATGCAAACAGCAACTACGTTCTGGTAGCGGAGAAAATCATTACTGCTCTGAACGATTGATAACAAAAATCACCTAGCTAGGTAAATGGTCTGTTCTTGTATCCCGACATGATCAATGTTTATATGTACATCTAATCGGACAAATCGGTTCTGAAATGCTTATAATTTTGCTTTTTTCCCATTACACCTGTGCTCTCCTAACTAATCGAATCTTAGCATCCCCTTACCGCCAAAATCTTTCCAATCAAAAAGTCGCTACACTGGTCAATAACCCTGTCAAGTAGACAGTAAAAAAGACAAGATTTAAGCTGCGGCCGTTTCCCGGTATTCTACCAGGGAACGGTCGTTTAGTTTTTTCTGAAATCGGTTTTGGTTGTAGAACAGAATGTATTAGCTCACTTGCTGTTCAACCTCTGCTTTGTTTGCTGCCTTATTCAAATAACTTTTCTCCGTCTTCAAATGAGAGAAAAAAGATTCTATACAGGCATTATCTAAGCAATTTCCACGCCTGGAGTTGCTGCCTAGCATGCCGAGTTGTTTCAGTTTACGGTTAAAGGGCTTCGAAGTATATTGAAATCCTTGATCCGAGTGCAGGATCACGCCACTCAGATCCACATGCTGACGGAGTCTATCTAGCGTTTCATGAACCAAAGCGAGGTCATTTCGTTCAGAAAGATGCCATCCTACAATTCGTTATTGTATAAATCCTAAACGACAGAGAAATACACAAAATGTTCTCCAGCACGAATGTAGGTGATGTCTGTGACCAGCTTCGTTCGTGGCGTATCCGCCCGAAACTGGCGCTCAAGCCGATTCTGGTTCACCACAGAGGCTTGTTTTCCAATGAATCGACGTTTCTTTCGAATGACAGAACAGATGCCTAATTGTTTCATTAATCGGTACACTTTCTTGTGGTTGACTCCATGGCTTTCCCGCCGTAGAGCTACTGTCATTCGAAGATAACCAAAGTAGGGATGCACGCGATGGATGGCAAGCCAATGGGATTCTAATTCATGTTCCTTGTGTCTACGCTCTTTTTCCGCTGCAATACTCTTTCTCCGCTTGTAATAACCCGAGCGGGAAACCGCAGCTAACTTCAAGAGCAAATCCAGACCATGGCGTCCCCGTTTGGATGTAGCAGGCTCTAGACTCATTCCTTGTTTCGCTTTTGCTGCCTACACTTGTGTTCCTGAGATTTATTTTGAATATCTAAGCGTGTGGCTACTTCACGTATACTCATATGTTCTTCGTTGACCAGCCGGACTGCCTCCAATTTCAATTGCAAGGAGTACCGCCGGACTGTTTGACCTTTTTTAGGCATGAAAAAATCCCCTTCGTTTGCATGATTAAGTTCATCTTAACAGATGTCTTTTTTCTCATGTCTACTAAACGGGGATAGTACCAATATAGCGACTTCAATGGGACCATATTCTTGTCCCTCGACAATTTTCCTTGAAATAAAAAATTATCGAATTTCGATCTTCCATCCTTTTAAATGTTCTGCTCCATAGATAAGGGCGTAGTTTTCAATTAATTGTTGTATTGCTGTTATCTGTTCTGACATACCTTTGCTATCTGCTCTCACAATAAACACAGGATCAATATTGTTCTCATTAAACTGATTGATAAACCACGTTAGTGATTGAATATCCTTGTTTAAGGAGAAATTGAAAGGTTCTTCGAATCCAAAAACTTGGTACGGGCTTAGGTCATGAACCCGAAGAATCCGATTAAGATTGTTATCTAAATTGCATTGGATTAAGTCAGTAGTTTCAATCATATATACAGAATTTGATCTCGGGTCGTAATTCCCAAATAGATCAAGGTTAATCCACTTATTTAGTTCATTGCTTATTAATTCTTGACTTTGAAATAACCCTTCGTACCTTCGAAGAACGAATACTGGATCAATGATCTCTCTACAGTGCTCTATCATATCTTGCTTTCTTTTATTTGCATAACGAAATTCTTTGGGTCCCTCTGGGAAAATCGTATTAAACTTTTGATAAAAGTATCTTGGAGAAGAAAAGCCACTATCGATTGAGATCTCAACAAGACTTAGATTTGTCGTTAATAATCGTTTTATCGCGTGCTCGATTCGTAAGTAATGGAGTAAATTTTGCAGTGTATCTCCTATTAACAACTTAAATTGTGACGATAAATAATCTAAATTTAAATACTCATCTGTCATTTTGGCAATTTCATTCAGAGAAGCCTTGCTAGTGTACCCTTCGTTATTAAATAAATAATCATAGATTTTCCATATGCGTTGTAGCTTGATTGGGTTGCCTTCGAACATTCTTTTGACATCGAAATTCGTAATAAGCAGATCTAACAATGATTCCATAATGCTCATTAAAGTTAAAAAGCTTAGCTCACTCTGCTTGATTACAACTGGAGTTATTAGCGTGCATATGTCTTCCGTTATGGCTTTGATTCGTTCTAACCCTAGGTATGTCCCAGGGCCAAATTCGTGCGCGAACCAGACTTTGGACAAATCTGAGCAGTGATCCTTAGCAAATTCAGCATCGATATTGATAAGTAACACCAAATGATCTTCATGTGTATATGACAGACGATGAACTTGATTGATATTGAAGATTTCTATCCCACCAGTGCATAATGTTCTATTCTCGTCTGCGATGGCTACTTGAATGCTACCTTCTAGTACTATTACCACTTCAATGGAGTTGCTCCAGCGAAACGGTTCATCTTTGATTCTTAGAAATTCCACTTTTAAGGGAGAACTTTGGTTCTGATTACTGCTCACCTTAATTCCCTCCTTTCAACTCAACAATAATAATTAAGCCACAGACATTATCTAAGAAATGTACCTTAACCTCTAAGAAATGTGAATTGTTCACTTGGCTTCATTCTAGGAAAATGAGTTATAGAACTGCAATGAAATTTAGAATAAAGGTTAGGGGAGATCACCGTGGACCAAATTGAAATCACATCGGAGCTTAATCTACAGCAACAAGAACAGGTGGCTAATTTATTTTACGAAGCTTTTCCATTGAAAGTAAAATACCTTTGGTTTTTTACCAAAACGAGAGAGCAAGCCGTTGAGCTACTATCTCAATCTATTCAATTTGAACAAGGCATCTACGCAATACGAAATGAAGAAGTGATTGGCTTTCTCGGATACAATATAGGCAAAAAAGCCTTTGCACCTGCGAAATATAAGGCGTTTCAGAAGGTTTATCCTCCATTCGCAGCGATGTGGCGATATTTCTTTTATACCATGTATTTAAGGTTCCATATGTACAACGAGGATATATTACAGATTGACCCTATTGCAGTATCTGAAAAAGCACGTGGAACTGGAATAGGTAAACTGTTATTACATGAGGTAGAGCAGCTCGCAAAAACGATGCAAATTACTAAAATAAATCTTGAAGTTGTTGATACGAATCCATCAGCACAGAAATTATATGAGCGTTTCGGTTATATTATCAAAAAAGAATTTACATCTGGCTTATTTACTGTAAAAGCTGGCTTCAAAAAAGTAATATTCATGCAAAAATGTGTGGAGCTCACCCGTTCCACCTAATCAGAATAAGTTATCCTGTTCTCTTGTTCTTGTCTAAGCACTCTTACTGCAGGAATTTCCTGCTATGCATCTTTCGTCTATCAACTAGCCGTTTCTTCCGCTTCCTGATAGCCTATCTGATGTTGTCCAGACGTATGCGGTTGATCGCACGGAATATCCTTTACCTCATACCGATTGCTTTGATTGGAATGTTCTACATCAGGTATCTTTCTTTATAGGATTACAGACCTTGATACAACGACGCTACACTCATATTATCGCTTTCTCCTATCTTTACGGCGATCCTAGCGCTAGCGCGAACCTTTTTAAAAATCATTCACTCTACGCATGGTGATAGGATCAATGGTTGCACTTACTGGTGTATTTTTCGTAGTTAGTCAAGGTAAACTCATCCTTTCACACAAGTCGGTGGTCCCATCCTTATTGTAGGGGGCGTAATTCTCTCTACTTTAAAGAAGATACCAACATACAATTCATATAACAAAGTATTAACACTGATTATAAAGAAGAAATGATTCAATTTGATGATTTGTGTCCAGCCAGATTATAGACATGCCTACGGACACCTAACCACAAGGAAAATAAAAGCAACCGACTCGTTGGGTCGGATGCTTTCTTCATTCTTCTAAAAACGATAGTCTCCTGATATTCTGAATTAGATCCTTTCATTATGCTGATCATTATGATAAGCATTTTCATCATAATAATGTTCAAACTTTTTTTCCATTTTACTAGCGATCAAGTGGGTTCGGCGGGAATGGACAAGGGCTCTAATGACAAAAAACAGAGCTATCAATACGACAATAGAATAAATAATATACATAGACACACTCCTCTCTAGAAGGTAGATGTTCTTCTTTTACCATTCAACCTGATCAAAACGCATGTCTTTATAATAGAACTCTCGATCCTGATCGTTAATTTCACGAAGAACTCTGCACGGATTGCCCACAGCGATTACGTTTGTAGGGACATCCTTCGTTACAACGCTACCCGCACCAATGACACTTCCTTTGCCAATCGTGACTCCTGGTAGAATAATTGCGCCGGTCCCAATCCACGCCCCATCTTCAATGACGACGGGTAATGCAAACATCCCGCCTTCTTTGCGCTTATCAGGGTGTACCGGATGACTCGTTACAGCAATCGTTACATTTGGGCCAAACATCACATCATTCCCAATTGTGACTTTGTAATCATCAACCACGGTTAGATTGAAATTGATATATACATTATTGCCTACGGTGGTATTTGAGCCGTATGCCATGCGGAGTGGCGGCTCCATCCATACATTCTCGCCTATGCTACCAAATAGCTGTTTCATTAATCTCTTGCGCATTTCAACATCATCTGGATGCAAATTATTAATTTCATAACATAGTGCCTTACCTCGCTGGCGTGCTTTGGCTAGCTCTGCAGCCTCTTTCGGGTAATTGGCATCATCATCTGTAAATAGTTGTTTGCTTGCCATACGTTCTTGAATATTCATACCATCTTCTCCTTTATGAAAAGCTAATATTTATAAGAGTACATTACATAATCCTTAGTGATTATCAGGTTTATGTAAAGTTTCTAGTTAAGTTGTTCAGCCACTTAAACTGACGATAGCGGATGAAAGCAATAGGCAATTTAATCAATTCATCTAAGCTGATAACGACATATAAGAAAATGGGGGACACTTGCCAAACAAAAGCACACAGATAACTAAGGGGTATAATAATAAACCACATGACAACCGTGTCGCACCATAATCCAAACTTCGAATCCCCACCAGCCGGGAATATACCCGCTATAGTTGTGGAGTTAAACGATTTTGCAATGCAGTAATACGCACTAATGTATAACATCCCTTCCAGATAACCTTGAGCAGCGGGATTCAAATTAACGATGGTGTAGACCAAAGGTTTAATGAGTAGAATTGTACAACCGGCAATGACTCCAAAAATTAATGCATAATAACACATGTTGTTACCCGCATACCTTGCTTTCTCCATTTCACCCTGTCCCAGATACTTTCCAACCAGCACAGATCCGCCGGTAGCTATACCTCCACAGAGAACAACCGCCAAGTTTTTAACGACAGATGCAATGGAATTCGCTGCTACCATATCGGAGTTCACATGACCTATAATGGCAGCCGTAGCGGTAAGTGCTCCTCCCCATACGATATAATTCCCCTGTACAGGTAGCGTATATGTCAAAAAATCCTTTAATAGATTACGCTGAATACGGTCACGAACCGGTAAACAAAAGCGAATAGATCCTTTTGTTAAGGAATGAATCACACAACATGCTAGTTCAATTATACGTGCCAATACCGTGGCAAGAGCTACTGCCGTAATCGCAAGTTCCGGATGGGATGAGAATAATACAAAAATGCAAATGGCATTAAATATAATGTTTAAGACCAAACATAAAGAACTAATCCACGCAGTGAGTTTTGCATTTTCCATACTTCGAATCACACTGAGATACATCTGCGATAATCCCATCACAAGGTAAGAAAAGGAATTAAACTGTAAAAACCTTGATCCATATTGAATCAATTCAGGATCATTGGTGAATAAGTTCATCAGTGCGTCGGGAATCAACAAAGAAGACAAGAAAAACAGAATCGATATACCTAAGGAGAACACGCAGGCAATACTAAGAATGCGCTGTATGGTGGGTGTATCCTTCTTCCCCCAATACTGAGCTGTGAGGATACTCGCCCCCCCTGACAATCCCATGTAAAACAATGTTAATGTAAACGTGATTTGTCCTGCGAGTGATACGGCTGCCATTGCAGATTGACTTATCATACCTAGCATAATTACATCAACAGATATCACCGTTGCGGATATTAGGTTTTGTAATGCAATGGGGATCACAAGCGATATTAACTCTCGATTAAAGTCTCGTTTGCCGAAACCCTGAAGTTGCATGCGTTTTCTCACCTATATCGTTCCTCTCTGTTGTTTTACATAATATAAGAATATGACACAATGATTGTTGTTTCCATCAATATTGGCTATACTTTTATCAATATCGTACACATTTGTGTGAGGAAGGGATTCTCAATGACAGACTTAGAGGTGTTCTCTGATTTATCAGAACGGTTGAATTATAATCTTCCTGATTTACCGCTTTATGTCCGCAAGGGAAGCCTTCATCAATTTAACAATTATGCAGCAGTTGCTCATTGGCACGTGGATCTGGAGTTTATATATGTAATAAAAGGATCGATGGATTTCTCTGTGAATGGAAGTATCACTCGATTGCATCAAGGCGATGGACTTTTTGTTAATAGCCAACGCTTGCACTATGGTTACGCCATTGCGGATCATGACGATTGTTCGTTCCTTGTGGTCGTTATTCATCCCTCTATCCTTGGTGAGAAGGCTTCTTATATCCAAACGTACTGGGAGGAGAAGTTCAGTTCCAAGATGGCAGATTTTGTTGTGCTCACGAATCAGGAGGACTGGCAACAAGATATATTACTGTCCATTCAGGAACTCTATCGGGAAATGCACACGGAGCATAGACACCCCAACCCACTTCGTTTGGTAGCCCAAGCGTTATCGTTGTGTGCTACAATTGGCGATCAGTTAAAGCCCGTTTCCGGTCAACCTGGCGTACTAACGCATGTTCAGGAAATGACTCATTTCATTCACCAGAACTATGATCAGAAGATAACGCTTGAAGAGATCGCATCCGCCGGAGCTGTTTGCAGAAGCCGTTGTTGCCAATTGTTTAACAAATATGTGGGTCAATCGCCGAGCAACTATGTCACCCAATATCGACTTCAGAAAAGCTGCGAAATGTTAAAAGAAACACGGAGATCCATAAGTGAAATTGCACTTGCCTGTGGTTTTCAAAGCTCTAGTTATTTCTCATCCATTTTTCGAAAACAGATGGGCGTAGTTCCGCAGCAATATCGCAAACAAGTGACGAACAACGACTCCAAGTAATGTTTCTTATTTAATCAGGACAACCCGTCCACCGGGCGGTTTGGGTAACCCCCTGTTGCCAAACTGCGCCTAAAGACGCTAGCCTGACCACAAATCTGTTCAGGCTCAGTGTTTTTGTCACTTTCACTTACCAGTTAAACTTCAATCCCTCCACCTGCATAGCGGGTGGTTTTTTGTTTCGAGCGTTTCACGCACTCAACTGGCTAAAGCCATAAAAAAAGCAGCTGATCACTTCGATCAACTGCTTTCTTTGTATTATTGAGCTATCTTTTCCTGGTAGTAGAACGATATATATTAGAAAAATAAACTTGCAGGATGAATTCCCCAGTGTAAGGCTGCTTCACACTTCTAGTAAGCCATGAAGACTCCCGTTACTTTTGTTTATAATAAGATCACTGTAATAAGCAGCAGTTTTACTAATGACTCGTTTTACGATAATGAAAGTTAAGGCAGCCATTGCAATGGCAATAGCCAACGACTGGGGGAACAATGTCTTACATCAATCCATATGGGAACCACCGTTAATGTCGATTTCCTCTCCCGTAATATAGGATGCCTCGCTTGAGGAAAGAAAAGCAATGGCTGAAGCAATTTCTTCGGTTTCTCCCGGACGTCCCATTGGAATGTTCGCGATTACGCCATTGGCTGTGTCCTGGTCAAGCGACTTCCAAATGTCTGTATTCACCAGCCCAGGTGCGATACAGTTTACCGTTATGCCATTTGCGGCCACTTCGCGAGCGAGGTTCTTGGAAAATCCAAGCACAGCCGCTTTCGAAGCTGAGTAATGAGCTCCGCCGAAGACGCCCCCACCGCGTTTAGCGGATACGGACGACAAGCTAATGATGCGTCCATAGCCCTGTTTTTTCATCTGTCCCAGCACCGCCTGAGTACACAAGAACAAACCAAACATGTTAACGTTGAATACGCGGGTGATGTCTTCCAGCGACATTTCTTCGACAGTTACTTTTTGGGAAATTCCCGCATTGTTCACTAGAATGTCAATTCTTCCGTATTGTTGGATCACTTGATCCACCATGGTCCGGTTTGATTCCTCGCTGGTTACATTTAGTTCGATACCAAATGCCTCGCCGCCTTCGGCTCGGATCGCTTCAACCGTCTCTTGGATTCCTTCTTGGTTGAGATCCGCGATAACTAGCTTCGCTCCTTGTTTGGCCAGCGTTAAAGCAATAGTGCGTCCGATTCCTCGTTTTGACCCGCTTCCTGTGACAATTGCTACTCTGTTATCTAATTCGAACATAAGACGAACACTCCTTTAAATTTTTTTGAATGGCTGACATATGGCCTTGTCATCAGCACGCTTAACGGCAATCTTTCATAAGGGATTGCGCTGTGTGAACGATGTTTTCCACAGTGATCCCGTTCATTTCAAGTAGCTTCTCATAAGGCGCGGACTCACCGAATTTATCTTGTACGCCTATTCTGCGGACAATGGCGCCACCTTCCTCGGCTACCACTTCGCTAACGGCGCTGCCTAGTCCGTTCAGGATGTTGTGATCTTCAACTGTAATGATCCGTCCAGTACACAAGCAGTCTACGACAGCTTCGCGATCAAGTGGTTTAATCGTATGCATGTCGAGCAACATAACCGACATGCCTGACTTCTCGAGCACTTCCACTGCTTCCAAAGCTAAATGAACTGTATCACCGTTTGCGATGATGGCTATGTCTTTTCCGTCTTTCAGTTTTTTGGCCTTTCCGATCTCGAATTCCTCGTCTTCACCGTAGATGACCGGAATCGTATCACGCGTAAAACGGAGGTATACCGGTCCATAATGCTCCGCGGCCTTAGCAACCAGTTTTCGGGTAGAAGCATAGTCTGCGCCCATGATAACCGTCATGTTCGGAATGGTGCGGAGAACGCCCATGTCCTCTATCGCTTGATGGCTTCCTCCATCATTAGCTGGAGTCAGACCGCCATGGGAGCATGCAATTTTAACGTTCAAGTGTGGATAGCAAACTTCTTGTCGAATCTGCTCCGTCATGCGCAGGGAACCAAACACCGCATACGTGCTAATAAAAGGAATTTTCCCCGTAGTTGCTAATCCCGCTGCAAGACCTGCTGCATTTTGCTCGGCAATCCCAACGTTGATATGCTGATTCGGAAGTTGGTTCGCGAATTCAGTTGTTTTGCATGATTTGCCGATGTCGATGTCCACGACGTAAATATCCTTGTTCTGTTTGCCAAGTTCCAAAATTTCATGTCCGAATGCGTCACGAGTCGCAATTTTCTTAACGGTTGTATCACTACTTGGTGTTTTCATCATTTTAAACCTCCCGCAATTTCTTCCATCGCTTGCATATACTCGGCTTCCTTCGGGGCGGCACCATGCCAGCCGCATACGTCTTCCATAAACGAAACGCCTCTTCCTTTGACCGTATTGCAGACGATGCAAATTGGTTTCCCGTGCTGGAGAACTCTTATTTCGTCCAACGTAGCTACGATCTGTCCCATGTCATGTCCGTCGATTCTTCTGGTATCGAAGCCAAACGCTTTAAATTTCAGCTCCAAGTCCAAGTTCGGCATAATTTCGTCGCAAGTTCCGTCGATTTGCAGATTGTTGTCGTCCACAAAAACGATTAGGTTACCTAACTGATATTTGTTCGCAGTTTGCGCTGCTTCCCAGATCTGCCCTTCTTGGCATTCCCCGTCGCCCAACATGGCGAACACCCGGTATTGCTTTCCGTCTCTTTTGCCTGCGATCGCCATGCCTACCGCACAAGAGAGCCCTTGACCTAAAGAACCTGTCGAAATATCTATTCCGGGACATTTCTTCATATCGGGATGTCCCTGGAACGGCGATCCGTATTTACGTAGCGTATGCAAGTTTTCGAAAGGAACGAACCCTCTATGAAGCAGGGCAGCATACTGGATTGGACACACATGCCCTTTCGATAATACAAAACGATCACGGTCCTCCCATTTCGGATTAACCGGGTCAATATTCATTTCGTTGAAATACAGAGCGGTTATTATATCCGCCGCAGACAACGATCCGCCCGGATGGCCGGATTGAGCCTCGTAAATCATCGTAAGTGCCGTCTGTCTCAATTCGATTGCTTTTTGTTTAAGCTCGTTGACGCTGAGTTTTGTCATTGTGCTCACCTCGTATTATAATATGTTGTTCATTCATCATCTTGTCTGCTTGTATCCTAAGTTTGAGTAAAAAAAACGAGTAATCAGAATGTTTCTTATACCCATTTTTTAATCCTTCAGCCAACCTTGCTCGAGCTTATCCGATCCAATGATGTTCCTGGATTGGTTTTATGGCTTTTACCAGTTTGCTTCACCAGAAAGATGATAATGGTAGCACTTATAATCATGCTGATTCCTAATACGGTCAAACCGAAATTATGACTGCCTGTAAGGTCATTGATAAAACCAACGAAGTACGGGCCGAAAAACCCGCCAAGGTTGCCAATACTGTTGATCAAGGCGATTGCGCCGCCAGCGGCTGCTCCCGTTAGGAAAGATGGCGGAATTGCCCAGAACGGGGAGTATGCCCCGAAAGCTCCGCAGAGGCTAACCGTAAGAAGTGCGAACGAACCAAACATGCTGAATTCTGACACGTACACGCTGGCTATCATTGCAATGGCACTTATTGTTAGACAGCCGGCAACGTGAAGCTTTCGCTCGTTTCTTTTATCCGAGCTTTTCCCCACTAAATACATGACAACCATGGCACAAAGATACATGAAGCCCAACAACCAGCCGATGCTTTGTAAACTCCATCCCGTCGTTGCAGTTAGGCCTCTTGAAATGGTCGGCAGGAACATGTTAATGCCATAATATCCGAACATCCAGAAGAAGTAGCCGATTGCTAAAATGAGAACATCTTTATCTCGTAAAACTTCAAGAAATGTCGGTTTTTTTGATTTTTGTTTCTCGAGTGCCTCTTTGCGGGTCACATCCAGCAACCAGGTTTTCTCATCTCCGGTCAACCACTTGGCGTCCTCGATGCGATCCGTCAGGTAGAAATAACAAATGATACCGAGAATTACAGCTGGAATTGCTTCCAAAATAAATAACCACTGCCAACCCGAAAGGCCAAACCATTCAATCTGCAGCAGAAACGTAGATAACGGGGAACCAATGGCATTTGCAGCTGGAATAGCAATCATGAAACCTGCAATTGCTTTCGCGTGGTGTTTCGATTGATAGAAACCGCTTAGATAATGAACCATACATGGATAAAAGCTTGCTTCGGCAACGCCAAGTAAGAAACGAACGATATAAAACTGAATCGGTGTCTGAATAAACGCCATGACGACCGCCATGAGACCCCAGGTAACCATGATGCGGCTGATCCAGCGCCTTGCACCGATCTTGGACATCATTGCACTGCCAGGGACTTCTAGCAAGAAGTACCCCAGAAAGAAAATTCCTGCACCGAAGCCGTATACAGCCTCGGAAAAGCCCAGATCCTCATTCATTCGTAATGCAGCAAAGCCGATGTTTACCCGGTCCAGGATCGAAATTGCGAAACATAAAAACAAAAAGGGGATCAATCGCATAGTTACTTTACGAACTGTAGATTTCTCAAGCTGACGTAGATCCATAAGGAAATCCTCCCATTAGTTGATACATATCCTTTTTTAAATTAAACGCTTACATTTTGATTTTTTAAAAAAACCATTATGGCATTAGTTATCCAAATGAAGCGTTTCCAACACAGAGTGCGTTTCACCTCCATATAATTTGTATTCTTATCATCTTGTATCCTAAGTTAACTTGTTTAGAATATAACAACTTAGATTTTAATTGTCAATAACTTGTTTTTTTATTTTTTATAGAAAGAGCAAAACAAAAATTCCCTATGCCGGTTTATTATGCATAGGGAATTTAATCAATCTTTCCAGTAGCGATTAAAAAGATTTTGCATATGCTCAGTCATCAACCTGGCAGCAGTATCCTCCTTCTTTTGTTCAATGGCCTCAATAATTTCTTGGTGCTCGATAAAGTTGGTGTCTCTGTAATCAGGGCGGGTTACCGTCCGATCTCGGATAAACCTCCACATTTCCTGCTGCTTCATTGCTTGGGTAATTACAGTCATAAACTGAATAAATAGGTCATTGTGTGAGGCTCTAGCTATTTCCATATGCAATCGTTCGTCTGTTTCTGGCACATAGTGTCCTGCGGAGGTTTCGGATTCCATCTGTTTAATGGTCTTTCGAAGTTGAGAAATTTCTTCTTGAGTAGCCCTTTGCGCCGCCATTCTGGCAATTAGAGGTTCAATGCTCATTCTCGCTTCAACAATGTCTTCCGGAGACACAGAGTTTATAAACGATTCGTCAGTAAGCGCTTCATCCTGTGTAACAGTGCTTTTGACATAGACACCTTCACCCTGTCTGGAATAAATGTATCCCTTCATCTCCAATGCACTCAGTGCTTGTCTTATCGGAGCACGACTTACTCCAAATTGCGCGCATAATTCACGTTCTGTGGGTAGTTTGTCTCCGATTTGAAACGTGCCCAATTGTATCTCAGAAAGAATCTGATCATAAATCTGCATATACAATTTATTGCTTGATACGCGATTGAATTCTATTGAAATCACTTCCCTCTGCTGGATTCATTACTCTTGATTGCCAACAAATAATATCATAAACATTATATAAATAAGAAACTTGTTAGACAATATGTTGTGAGACAAATGTTTTTAATTATTAAAATGACATTTCTTATTAGTCCATGATATAAAACGCTAACCAAACAGACCACACTCACGCCCCTCCTCAAAAGGAGTCTAAAAAGCATTTTGGACATTTAGATATTTTGTAACGTTCTGTCAAGAATTCTAATTCCCTATGTCTCCAGCTCCTTTTCTTTTCAACTAACCTGCTCGTTAATCTAATGATGCAGATAAATATTCTACTCGACATTGGTACCATGTTCCTTAATCCTTTCAGCAACGGTACTGAACTCTACCTCAAATTCCTGATACAGTTAATCGTTATCTCATCGAATTCTTTTATTGTTGGGTTTTATCTACGCATGCGTGCATCATGAAACTATTTAGTCCACTTATGGCGTAGTCTCCCGCCGGTATCAAGTATGGGTATTATTCTCATTGCATGCTCCGGTATTCAGTTGGAGAGTAACCGTTTCGCTTCTTAAACGTTTTGCTAAACTGGTAGACGTCAGGGTATCCACATGCTATCGATATATCTGTAATAGAATCATCTGTAAACCGAAGTCGCCGGATGGCATGCTCATTGCGAAGTTGATCCAGATATTCTTTGGGACTACAACCATACCGTGCCGCAAAGGTTCTGCGCAGATAAACAGGAGAGAAACCAATCTGCTCTGCCAAGTCGGTAATGCGTAACTCAGAGGCAAAACCCGTGTCCAGTTTATCCTTAAATCTGCGAAGGGCTTCAATTATTCCTTCCTCCCTGCTGTGTCTGGCTCCTGCTTCAGCGGCCTCATGTACTTCCTGTATTAAACGATACCAGATAGATTTAATTCGTGCTTCTCGAACAAGATCCCCGGGTACCCACTCCTTCTCCGCTTCCCGAAATTGTTCTCCAATCCTTCCCATACATTCGCTTTGTAATGGTAAAAGAAATGGGAGTCGCAACCGTTCAATCGGCTCGGGAAGATCCCATGCATGCTCATTTTTTTTCAGAGACGCACAATCGAAGAGCAACATCGTCATACGGAGCGGGTGTGCCTCGGAGGATTTCATATAGAGTGATAACCCAGGCCAAAGATAGACCAGAGTACCACCACTAACCTCCACATCCCTATCCTCACAACGGAAAATCCCCTTGCCACTGTAAATGTAATAAAACGTATGTCCAGATACTGTCTGCCGAATATCCTCCCAGCCTGGCAGCGCCGGCTTCGCGAGTACCCAATGTATATGTACCACCATATTTCCCAAAGCATACTCCATAATCATTCCACCTATCCTGATTTGTATCGTTTATGACAAATGATCAAGATTGTTTTTACCATTGTCGCTTCATTGCTACCAATGCTACACTCCGAACATATAGACCATCAATGATGATCTAATGCTAAAAAATAGTGGAGATGATAAATATGATCCGAACGTTTCAGCAGCATCGACTCAGGGAAAGCCAATTGCTTAACGGATTATGGGATTTCGTTTTTGACAAGGATGACATTGGTTTATCTGAGAAATGGCACATGAACTTCCCTTCCATACATGATCGTATCCCCGTGCCAGCCTGTTGGAATAACGAGCTTGGTAAATACGACTACGAAGGCGTAGCATGGTACCGAACCCAGGTAACCCTTGACAATAGCAGTCACCTGCGTCTATTGTTTCACGCTGTGATGGGGCATGCTGATGTGTACTGGGATGGGCAACATTTGGGATACCATTATGGTGGTTTTACTCCTTTTGACTTTACAATCCCTAATGCCTCTTCAGGCATACATGAACTCATTATACGTACAGACAGCACACTGGGACATAACACTTTGCCATATCATATTGTGGATTGGTTTCATTACGGCGGAATCATCCGGCCTGTGGAAGTCCAGCACTTACCTGATGTCTGGATCGAGAATATGCGCATTATCTATGATATGACAGGAGATTCCAGTGCTAATGTGAAGATTCATCTTAAACTCCATTCTATGTCGGAGAAGCCAACCGAAGTGCCCGTAAGCTTCTATCGAAACAATCTCTTAATCCAAAATGATAGCGCTTACCTATCGAATAAGGGTAGCACGGAACTTGTGCTCGAACAAGCTTGGTCAGAAATACAGCGATGGGATACGGAAAATCCTACTCTCTACATGGTCAGAGCAGTCGTGGGTCAAGACGATCGGACAGATCGCATTGGGTTCCGTACCGTGGAGACTCGAGACAAGAAGATTTTACTGAATGGTAAGGAACTCTACCTACAAGGCGTCAATCGTCACGAAGAGCACCCGGAATGGGGCTTCGCGTTTCCCAACAAATTGATGACCAAGGAACTTGATATTATCCGTCAGATGGGATGCAACACGGTACGTGGTTCACATTATCCCCAGAGTGAATACTGGCTTGATTTGCTCGATGAACAAGGTGTCCTTTTCTGGAGCGAAATTCCGATATGGGGTGCTGCATTCCCGGCTAAAGAGACGGACGACCCACTGTTTGTAGAACGAGCAATGACAATGATGGATGAGATGATTGAGCGAGATTTTCACCACCCTTCAATCCTCTTTTGGTCTGTCCACAATGAGATCGATACACGCTCTCAGCAGGCTTATGACCTATCTATCAAGATGATAGAACTTGTTAGAAGCAAAGATCAATCCAGACTAGTCACTTTCGCCACGATGCACCCCATGACAGACATCTGCTTTGGATTATTCGACGTGATCGGGATTAACTATTACGGCGGATGGTACTTCGGACATGCCGAGTTCGAAGAAATGCTCGAAGTCTTTCATGAACGTTGTAACCAATATGGAGCCGAGCATACCCCCGTGCTCATGACTGAATTTGGTGGAGCAGGTGTCCAAGGAGATTCTGGCTGGGAACCCCGCTTATTTAGCGAGGACTACCAGGCAGATTTACTGAGTAAGTCGCTGAAGCTCTTCCGAAGCGATCCGAAGATTAGCGGCACATACGTATGGCAATTTGCAGATACTAGAGGCCAACTTCAAAGCCATCTTCCCCATTTTAGAGATCGGGCACGCTCCTTCAATAACAAAGGACTGGTCAACGAATATCGCAAACCCAAACTTGCCTATCGTGTGGTGAAAGGGATATACACGGACCAGACTGATCCGTACGACTGGGGTTCTACACTGAGGTAACCTTTGTGATCTTGTTACAAAAAATCCATTCACGAGCACTAATGAATTGAAAGGCACTTATGAACACGCATCTATATAAAATCAACTAGACATTTATCGAGTTGAATCCTCCAGATGTAGGGCTATTAAAAAACCATCATTCCAAAATTAAATACATCATTAAGAGAATGAGGAGGGCGATTTGTTCATGTTCATGCACACAAAGAAGTTAACCAGGTATACTGTTGTCTTAATTCTCTCCATATTAGTTACAACGGCGCTGTCCGCGTGCAGTGGAGAAGGTTCAGGATCAACGGAGCAAGTGGATCCCAATCAACCATTAACAAAATTAACGTATTGGGTCGACTTGTTCCCAGATGCAGCCGCCATTATGAAGAGTTATGGAGAAGTAACTGCTTGGAAAGAGATTGAAGCAAAAACTGGTGTGGAAATTGAATTTCAGCATCCGGCCCAAGGCCAACTCGGCGAGCAATTCAATTTAATGGTAGCATCGAATACGCTGCCTGATGTTGTTGATTATGCATGGAATACTTATCCTGGTGGAGCACAGAAAGCGATCAGAGATAAGAAACTCATCCCCTTAAATGATTATTTGGAATATGCCCCCAACCTGAAGAAGCTTCTTGATGAGAATCCGGAATGGAGGAAAATGGCTTCTACCGATAATGGAGATATTATTGGCTTTCCGTTCATCCGTGAAGATGTCACCCAACAAGTGTTCCTCGGACCAGCGATACGCCAAGACTGGCTGGATAAGCTGAATTTGTCCGTACCTACTACCATTGATGAATGGTACACCGTTTTGAAAGCGTTTAAAGAACAAGATCCTAATGGTAATGGAGAAGCTGACGAAATTCCAATTCTCATGCCGGCAGGCGAGCTAGCTTTTGCTGGAGCCTTCGGGACCCCTAACGATTTCTACCAAGAGAATGACACTGTCAAGTACGGCCCGATCGAACCCGGCTACAAGGATTACCTGACCACCATGAATCAATGGTACAACGAAGGATTGCTCGACAAGGATTTTGCAACCAACGATGCCAAAATCACAGATGCCAAAATAACGGGAAATCAGGTTGGATCAGCGGTATTGTTTCTCAATGGTGGAATCGGGAAATATATGGACTTGATGACGAAAAGCCAGCCTGATTTCCAAATCGTTGGAACCCCCTACCCAACGATAACTCCCGGAGAAAAGCCTGTATTCGGACATATGGATAATCCGGTCACCGGTATTTTCGCAGCCATCACCGGCAGTAATCAAAATGTGATTGGAACTGTAAAATTCCTGGATTTCATGTACAGCGAAGAAGGTAAACGTATTATGAACTTTGGTAAAGAAGGTGAAACGTACACGTTGGTTGACGGCCAGCCCAAGTATACGGATGTTATTTTAAAAAATCCTGACGGGCTTCCGATTTCCCAAGCCTTCAGAAAGCACATCATGGGCGCAACCTCCGGTCCTTTTGTACAGGATGTACACCACACAGAGCAGTACACGATCAAACCACAGCAAAAAGAAGCGATGGCATTGTGGTCAGATACGACACAGGCTAAAAGAATGCCTCCCGTTAGTATCTCTGTAGAAGACAGCAGTCGTTACTCTTCAATCATGACTGATATTAATACGTTTAAAGACGAAATGGTGCTGAAATTCATCATGGGTTCAGAACCGCTTGATCACTTTGATAACTATGTAGAGATGTTAAAAGGGATGGGCATCGAAGAAGCGATCCAAATTCAACAATCTGCTTTGGAGAGATACAACAATCGATAGGTATGGCTAACCATCCGGAAAACGGCGAGCGACAGCTTGCCCTATTCCGGGCATCCGGGAGGGAGAAAATCATGCCTGAATTAAACAGAAACCCTGTGCAAGCAACCAGAATACCTGCTGAAAGCAAAAAGAGCCTCATTAAAAAGGATCTCGTTCGCAATCGTTTTATCTATTTGATGCTTGTACCTGTCTTAATTTACTATGCTGTATTTCATTACGGCCCCATGTATGGTCTGCTGATTGCCTTTAAGGATTATGGTATAGCAGATGGTGTATGGAACAGTCCTTGGGTCGGTTTCGCCCATTTTCAGAACTTCTTTGAGAGTCCTTACTTTTGGAGACTTCTACGAAATACGTTAATGATCAGTCTGTATGAGTTACTGTTTGCATTCCCCGCCCCGATCATTCTGGCTCTATTGCTTAATGAGATTCGGCTAATAATCTTCAAACGTGTTGTGCAAACGATTAGTTATCTCCCTCACTTTATATCTATTGTGGTTGTTGCAGGCATGCTAGTAGACTTTTTTGCCCGCGATGGCCTGATTAATAACTTCCTCGGCTTTTTTGGAGTTGAGCCAACGGCTTTCCTGCAAAAGTCAGAATGGTTTCGTTCCATCTATGTATCCTCCGGGATTTGGCAAGGAATCGGCTGGGGCTCAATCATCTATCTCGCAGCCATGTCATCCATTGATCCAACCCTCTATGATGCGGCTCGCATTGATGGTGCTGGGCGTTGGAAGCAAACTTTGCATATCACCATTCCAGGCATTATGCCCACGATTGTCATCCTATTTATTCTCAATGTAGGCGCAATGCTTGCCGTGGGAAGCGAAAAAATCATTTTGCTATACAACCCGCTTACGTACGAAACAGCCGATGTCATATCAACCTATGTATACAGAAAGGGTATTCTAGGGGCCGATTTCGGGTATTCGGCTGCAGTAGGCTTGTTCAACTCGGTCGTCAGTTTCATTTTGCTTATACTCGCCAATACCGTTAGCAAGCGTGTAAGTGAACATAGACTATGGTAAAGGGGATCATGAACAATGACATATAAACGTTCTTCAGGTGAAACTGTATTCTTATGGTTTAATGTCACTTTTATGCTTCTACTCTGTTTCGCTACACTGTATCCCTTTGTTTATATCTTATTCGCTTCAATAAGTGATCCGACTGAGATATCCAGGTTTCGGGGGATGCTCTTGTATCCAAAGGGATTTAGCTTAGATGCATACGCCGCCGTGCTGCAAAATCCTATGGTGCTGACAGGCTACCGAAATACGCTATTCTATGTCATAGCGGGTACAGCTATCAATCTGGTTATGACTACACTCGGCGCCTACGCCCTCTCCCGTCGGAACGTTTATTTCAGGGACCACATCATGCTCTTTATTGTGATCACTATGGTATTCAGCGGGGGACTCATTCCCTCTTTCTTACTCATCAACAATCTAGGGATGTTAAACACGCCTTGGGCACTTCTCTTGCCAGGAGCCATCAACTCATTTAATTTAATTATTATGCGAACCGCATTTCAAACCATTCCGGCTAGCCTAGAGGAGTCCGCACGTATCGATGGAGCGAATGACTGGGTCATTATGACCCGGATTATTATTCCGCTCTCTATGCCCGTCATTGCTGTCATGATCCTATGGTACGCCGTTGGACACTGGAATTCGTATTTCAATGCCTTAATCTATTTACGTGACCGTGAGTTGTTCCCTCTTCAGCTGGTTCTCAGAGAGATACTCATTTCCAACAGTACAGATAATATGATGACAGGGGCAGCGACAAGTGACCGGATGGATATAGGAATTACGATTAAATATGCCACGATCATTGTGTCGACTTTGCCAATCTTAGTTCTATATCCATTTCTGCAAAAGTACTTTGTACACGGTGTTATGATCGGTGCCCTCAAAGAATAATAGTGTCCTGAGCTTATCATGACGTAAAAACCTTGAGTTCAGCTTTTGATACGCATAAGATTTACTTAATGTTATAAAAATGGAGCAGCAACCACTAAGGTCACTGCTCCGTGAATTATGCGATCAATGTCTATATGTACATCTAATCGGTAATCGGACCATGTTCTTGTCCCTCGTCATCCGTGCATAATCAATTTCTTTTTCTGGCTCAGCACGCAGATTACAATATTGCTGAATGTCTGTTGCTATTCATCGAAATACCATTTCCACAGTTCGGACGAAGATACCCCAACTTCAAATCAGCATTCTGTGTGGATACATAACTTGGGGTTATTCCAGAAGCCCAGCCTCCCTGGCTTTCAGCACCGCTTCCTCACGGTCGCGGACTCCCAGCTTCAAGTAAGCCGATGACGCATAGTTTCGAACCGTACCATCGGATAAATACAATTTGGAAGCAATGCTTTTATATCGCAGCCCTTTGGACACGAACTGTAAAATTTCAAGTTCCCGCGGTGTTAAATCATAGGTCGAGGAGGCTTTGATTGACGAATGGTCATCGACGCTATTGTCTGCTTCCAGTTGGGCAAATAATTTGTGTGACATGCCCTGATCGATCAGCGTACCCCCGCGGTGGACGGTGCGAATCGTTTCAGCCAGCTCTAACGGCTGCATGGACTTCAATAGGTATCCATCCACCCCGCTTCGCATTGCCTCCATAGCCTGTTTGGTATCCTCGAACGTGGTGAGAATCAGAATCCGAATGTTGGGCCACGACTCTTTTATCGTACGGGAAGCGGAGATTCCATCCACATTCGGCATATCAACATCCATAAGCACCAGTTGTGGCCTAACTTGCCTGCACAGCTCGATCGCTTGCTCGCCATCCTCCGCCGTCCCGACAACCTGAAAATCCTGCTGCTCCTCCAGCAAAGTCCGCAAGCTTTCACGGATAACGGGATGGTCATCGACGACCAACAGGCGGATGACATCATTTTTATGCTCTGTTTGTCTGGGTAGCGTGCAGGTAACGAGAGTGCCTTCTCCCCGCTCTGTATAGACGGCAACATGGCCTTGCAAAATCATCGCCCGCTCCTTCATGGCGCTGAGGCCAAAGCCCTCCCTTCCATGCTCCATCCCGCGGCCGTTATCATGAATTTCCAATCTCGTCTGCTGAGGCTCGAAATGCACGGAAACCTTAATCTGTGTCGAGTGTCCATGGCGCACGGCATTCGTCAACGACTCTTGCAGGCAGCGATAGAGTGCTGTCTTCGCTTGCTTCATTACGGGATACTCCTCTCCGTAGGCGTGAAAAGTAACCGGCACCTTGGCATGTTCCTGAAACTCCTCCGCGAGCTTCCTCAAAGACTGAAGCAGCGGGAGAGTCTCATGCGGTGATTCGATTTGATGCACGTAACCTCTGACTTCCTCCATATTTTGGCGTGCCAGGTTCAATAGAGAATCGAGACTTTCGATTCCTGTATTCGTTGCTATCTGAGGACGCAACGTTTCCAATCCCATAATGAGCGAAGTGTAGGCATGACCGACGGTATCATGAAGCTCTTTGGACAACCGGCTCCGTTCTTCGGCAAGTGTGATACGCTCGATTTGGGACAGGTACTGCTTCAACACCGCATTTTGCTCACGAATCGTTTCGCCTTGACGATGATTGAGTGCGAGTAAATGGAAGGAGAATCCGAAGATATATGCCGTCCCTATGTGAACGGCCATGACCCAGTATTCACTCTGCTCTGCAAGCTGCTTGATTATGGCGGGCATGAGCAATATGGATACAGGTCCTGACCAGAGATAGGTTCTATGGGCACTGTGGGCAGCAATGAAAAAAGCATAGAGCAGGAATGCTAAGTAGGCTTGCGGAAAAAATGAAGCCAGATACAAACACAAACCGCCCGAGATCACAATTTCGGTAAACAAGTAGTATTTATAATTGAGCTGCAAGCAAAGCCATGGAACGGAAAAAGCAATCAGCTGCCATAGGACAAGGACTACAATCGGCAACGTGAAATATTGTTGCAGACTTATTGTCGTAAACACGAGAGAAATGCTGGATATCAGCCGGATTATAAACATGAGCCAGTCGTACCAGTACCATTGCTTGACCATATCGAACAAAACCATCATCCCCTAAAGACTTTCAGTATGACATTACGTAACTATTATAAAGTAAACTTCTATAGAGTAAACTATCCTCCTCCTACGATCTACGAGCCGAAGTAGGGCATTCGTCTACCGGTTCACATGCTTGATCATTAGACGTGTGTAGCCGCCTATCCAGCGTGCCAAGCGGTCCGCAAGCCAGTAGCTCACCAACATCAGTATGATCCCTGTGGCCGATACCATCATAGCTTTTGCAAACGTGTCTACCGTCGCACCCATAATAGAAAGGCTGATAAACGGATAGAGAAACGGGACGACAAACAATACAGGCGGCGCCACATAGAGTAAGGCTGCACTGACCAGACTTAAAATCCCTACAGGAAACTTCAACATCAGCCAGCCAATAGCGATCCAATTGCGTCGGTTCAGCAACTCCTTTTTCGCTTGGAGCCAGTTGGACACTTTCGGGTTGACGGCTTTAACACAAGGCTCGGTGGTGATATCCATATAGATCTTGGTTTGTACTCGTTCGTATTGCAGGAAGACAGTTGTCGTTCGCAAAACGTTAGCCAGGAGAGGAACACCCACGACAGTAAACGAAAGACTCAAACCTAGAATAATGGCAACCAGATAAAAGCAGAAGTAAAACAATCCGGTGACGAAAGTAAACAGCAGGAAATAGCCGTTTTGAACAAAACAGGCGACGGTTCTTGCCATCAAAGAGCTCACATCCTTTGCAAGTAGTAACCGTATCCTACTGCTCTTGATGTTAAATCTGCCAGTGTCAAAATGTCATATGACATCAAATGAACGGATTGTGAGCTGCAGTCATAACCAACTGCACAGTAGAATTGTTCAAACTCAGGATGACCCCTGTGTGTCAGTGATACAGGTACAATCCGCAACTCATTACTATACTACAGGGAAAAAAGTAATCAAGCACTATGCCAAGCAGTAGTCCTTATCATGAAGCTATATACTCCATGTGTTCCTCTACTATGCACATAATTTATATATGGCATTTAGACCAGACGGATCCCTGACGCCCATAAGCGCTCTGATATTTCAATAATGTGTTTTTAAAAAAAAATAAGGTACAAAAAGAACTCGTCATTCCAGATCCTGCAAAGAATTCTTCAAGTCTATCGGTTAATGATAAACATAAATCGTTAAAACAAAAAAAGCCGCAACTAAGCGACTTTTAAGCAGACATAATTAAGAGTTTATTGATTCAGTTGAGATGGCTTTACTTTCTGAATTTGAACGATGATGTCAAATGTTTTACCTAAAGATAGATCAACAGTTGTTGGGATATCTGGACCTACCGTTGTTACTCCAGCAAAAATGGGATGTTTCTCTTGTAGCCAAGTTTTAGTCACTCCGTTTGCCTTACGTAAATCAACAAAGAACTGGTCGTATTTTACTTGTCCAAAGGTATGGTTGAAACTATTCGGGTCATCTAATTTTAAGATTCCATAGGGCCCGAATTGTTGGCTGGTGTTATAAACATTGTAACGTCCCTCGAAAACAGATGTTCCAATGGTTACATACCGTTTGCCATAATGTTCTGCTAAGTGCTGCCCAGCCATTTTAGGGTATACGAAAGGGAGCATATTTGTTTTCGACACGTGCCCGTTATGGCCCCACACGATTGTTTTTCCTATATGTTCTTCAGTCCATTTCGCATTCTCATACATGGCAATATCGTGTTTCAAATAAAAGTCTTCCAGGTTATCAGGATATGCGGCTGTCATTGTCGTAAATTGCTCAATAATACGGGCATTTTGTTTGATCCATGCGAACTCTGGGGATTTTCCATTCAGTTTATTCTTATTTTGCTCTAATAAAGCGCTGATTTGTTTCGCATCTGAAACATACTGTGCTTTCGTTTCTTTCTTAAGACCGCCAAAGGTATCTAAATCCTTTGTTACAGGAATAAGACCTTTCATCTTTTGATCGAAACGAGTGACAAGTTTCGGATCGTATTTCTTTACATACGTTAGGATATTGTTATAAACACTCTCGTTCACGGTTTGTATATCCATCCCGATGATCCGTATTTTGGATTTGTGCTTTGGATCTGTATTATATTGGCGTATCCATTGAAGCAGATCTATGATTTCTTTTGTGTTAAATACAGGACTTAGATATTGGCTTGGATCCCCTTTACCCGTTAGAACATAGCGATCGAGTCCCAATGCTCTGTCCCATCCCTCTTCTAACACTAAGGCCTTAAAGCCCATTTCAGCTGTCAAATATTTAACAATGCGATGCTTCATGGTAAAAACTTCGTGAGCTCCATGCGTTGCTTCGCCTAAACCAACAATTGTAGCTGATCCGATCATATCCTTAAGCGGTTTTAAATCCTGAAGAGATGCTGTTGGATCCGTTGACTTTAATGACATGGCATGCTTTTCTAACCATTTTATCTGCTTATCTTTTTGATTTGAGCTGTAGGGAGCTATAAGCGAAGCACCTACTTTCGAAGCTGCATGAATATTTCCTGTAAAACCAGCCAGTGTGATCATCGAAGCAGCAATTGCGATACCCATTTTCTGTTTCATAAAATCCTCTCCTTAAATACTTTGTGATTTGGTTTGATGAGATATATTCTAGTTCCCAGAACTCTCTTCTGTATCCTACTGAACTCGTTGTTATGTACAACAGTGTCAAAATGTCATATGACATGATACGCCCTTCAAAGAAGTGATCGGCCATACTGCGGGAGAACAAGCCGTTCGCTCCTTATTAGGACTGCAGGAATGAATTATGAAGACGAGCCTTATATCCAATCACATACTAAGGAGTGATAATTAATGAAATGGAACAATTAAAAGAGAAGAAGCTCTATCTATTTTAGGAGATACATGGTATATCTTAGCGCTTGTCGTTACGCTATACCATGTATCTGGTTCTGCCACCATAACCGCTTTGTATCCACTACTCAGAGCTGCCGGTATGACAGTAGGTAGTATATCGGCTCCTATTATCATGCGTAAGCTGCGCTTGAACCGCCTACTTGCAACTAGTCTTGGGGGACAAACTCTTGGCTTGAGCTTGCTCACCATATATATGGTACTAGTTGGCGAAGATAATCTCAATATAGCATTATTAATCGGGATAGTTTTCGGGATATCTATTCTGGAGGGTGTGGCGGTTCCCGTGAGATCGTCTCTTGTTGCTCTAACTGTACCTGAATCTTCTCTGCTTAAAGCGAACAGCATACTATCGGGTATTGTACAATCTGGTTCTCTGGCCGGATGGGCGTTTGGATCAATGACAGTCAGTTGGCTCGGTGCAAGCCAAGTGCTGCTCCTTTCAACAATGCAATTAGGTGGTGCATGCTTATCATCCTGCATGATCAGCAAAGTCAGAAGCAACACACACCAAACTCCAGCCGGTTCTTGGAAACGTTCGCTTCAAGACGGATGGCGGATTTATTTAATGTTACCGAGGTTACGTGTTTTATTATGGATGGATCTTTGGGAAGGCTTGTTTAGGGGTGTATTCGCCGGTGCGCTATTGCTCGTGTTCGTAGACGAACGGCTACATGTTGGCGATACCTTAATATGTTTGAAATACATGCCTTATTAACAAATTAATCCATATATTTTCATCTATTCTTCCATCATGGCAATCCTACATTATCCACTATTAACAGTAATGAGCAATCAGTGAATCTGCACTAGCACTCATGTATGCTAATCATCAAATTTGTGATAATTCTACAAAAATGAAATAACCGTAATCTGGAAGAGTATTACTGGTCAAAAATACGGTTTTCTCCATTTAGACTTTCTTAACCATTTTGTTTGTACTATTTATATAATTATCTAATCCGAAATGACACATTGTTCCTATCCTTTTCGGAGTAATGTTTAAGTACGCGATTCATTTATCCGTTCTTTCCTCCACACGACATTCATGTTCTAATCACCATTACCTGCTAAAGCCATATAAATTTCAGATTCACTGTAGCCTGCAAGCTTAATGGAATCTAACCAAATTCGGGCTGAGATCCGTTCAGGTCACTATTTGCATCATAAATGATGGCCTTGTTCACAGAAAATTTTTAACTGAGTCTTTTCCATAAAATAGTATATCGTTAACATAAAAAGCCGCTAAAATAGCGACTTCGATGGGAATATGTTCAACCATTAGTAAGTGTAAAATGTCACTTTAAAATCCTAAAGGACGACTTTTTAAGTCGACTCATAGAGCTTGCCGGGCTTCTTGGTGAGGAGCGGGGAAATCCTACAATTTTTCAGAATAAAAAGCTTTAGATACGGATTCCGTAGCTTTATCAATAAAAGCTGCAATTTTACTGGGGCTTTCCTTCAGACCACTACTCACCCACTTTTTAATAATAGCTATACTACCATGAGCGGTGAACGTATACCAGGAGTCAAATAATTGTGGATCAAAATATTTTAATTCCGTCTTCCATCGCTCAATAGTTAAATCGTGACTGATATAAAGGATTCGTTCTAATAATTCTTTATCGCCATGCTCTGAGAACAGAACCTCACATATCGTTTGATTCGCTTTTATATACTTACATAATTCATAAGATAGCTTTTGAGGGTTTGAAGAACTCATTCCAACTTGCTTAATGTCTTCGTAAAGATCATTTTCAATCGTTGAAAGAAGCTCAAACTGATTCGCATAGTGTGTATAAAAGGTGTTGCGATTAATCCCTGCTTCTCTGCAAATGTCGGTCACTGTAATTTTATTGATAGACCGTTCTGTCAAAAGCTTCAGCAAGCTTTCTTTTATAACCATCTTTGTATATCTGACTCTGTGATCTGTTTTTTTGTCTGCCATAGTATCCTCCCCAAAGAAAATAATAAACGAACAAGTCTAATATAGTTTGTAAGATAACGAACATAAGTCAAACGAACAGCCTGTTGTTTAAGTAACACGGTGAAATTATAATTTATTTGAACGTTCAATTCAATTTCAACTTAAATGGAGGTAAAATGTGGGTGATATAACTGTAGTGCCTGTATGGATAATTCAAGATATTATAGTCTTAATTGCTGCTGTTCTAATGGTTTTCTATATCCTTGATAAGGAAACACATCCCAAAACGGTTCTACTGCAATTTATAGGTTTTGTGTTTTTTTACGCAGCCGTTTTTGAAATTACTGCTTCATCGCTTGGGGAAGGTTTTTACGCCTATGGGCGGAGTATTTTAATGTTATTTAATATACCGATTACTGTCCCTATTATTGAGTTTCTGATCATTTATTCCACTTTGCGTGTTCTAAAGTCTGTAAATATACCGTCATGGACTAAACCCTTTATTACGGGATTGAGCGCTATGGTGTTTGACTTTTCATTGGACCCGGTGGCCGTTAAACAGATATTTCAGACTGCGGATGGACTCATGGCAAGATGGACTTATTATCCGTTAGCCGGTGAACCTCAAATCTATGGGGAACCCGTGATGAATTTTACAGGATGGATTTATATAGCGGGATATTGGACTGTATTTATTCTAATTGGTGAATGGTGGCATAAAAAGAAAGGCTACAGTAAATCAATTGGTTATATCTATCCGTTTCTGGCGGCCATTCTGTCCTTAGCTTGTATGTTCTCACCTTTATCTAACTTCTTTAATTATATGGGGCCGTTCTTCGCCAGAACCTCTAATATGCAATGGGTGATGTTGATTGCACTT
This sequence comes from Paenibacillus sp. 7516, assembly GCF_002272715.1. Taxonomy (NCBI): domain Bacteria; kingdom Bacillati; phylum Bacillota; class Bacilli; order Caryophanales; family Paenibacillaceae; genus Paenibacillus; species Paenibacillus sp. 7516. The sequence continues at coordinate 173,715 of NZ_NPBI01000004.1, read as the reverse complement.
TCTGTAATTACAGCCGGAATGTTAGCATTAGCTTTTATAAAGTTCTGGGACCGAAAGGTTATTTATTCAATCACTCCCAAAAAAGATTTTCCTATCATGTTTACTTTCCTGGGGTTCCCCCTGGTTAATACAATATTTTGCCTTATAGGGGGTTACACGGAAGTATTGTGGCTGGTCGTTCTGGCTCAGATCTTATTATTGATAAGCTGGATTGGAATTTATATTATGGGTAAAAAAGCAAGTCCAATCACGAAATAACCATAAGCCCAAGCATGGAGACAAAGACGCACTTTCATTCATATTCCTGTTCGGCATTTTTATTTTCGGCGCCTCATGCTTAAATAAAAAAAATAGACCGCTCTCCCTAAGGTAACGGTCTATTCCGACCACCACCTAGCGGCCGACTTCTCTTTATGCAGTTAATGTATACTGGAGTCGTGTTACAGCACGGCTCCTTACTTATACTTACCTCTGTATAACAGATACTAGAACGGTTTATAGAATTATTTCTTTTCGATTTTTTTAATTGGATTAATTGTTTGCATAGGTTATATCACAACTCTTCGTCTATCGGATATTCCCATAGTCCCAGTTTTCCCTTCGCTGGAATATAGGGCTTCAGCAGACGGAAATCCGCTATTTCCCACGCAAAATAACCTGGACTATAATCGCCTAACAGCAAGTCCTCACCCGACACAACCTTCCCGCAATCCAGTATGGCTGACGAAGGATTAGCGTCGATGACTTGATAACAATTGGAAAGCTCGCAAGTTGCAAGGATGACCCCTGTAGGGAGGTTTTGTTCCATATAGCCATTCTTGGCAAGTAAAGAACGTACGGGTTCATATTTGCAGGCCTGCTTATCAACTTTCTGGCTTGCATGAATGGCCAACGGACCGCGATACCGGGTCTTCCAGGATCTTGTTTCATAGAGAGTCTCGCCTTGGACAAGCAGAGTTGCCCATGGTTGAATCATAGATAATACTTTCATTCCTTAACGCTCCATTTCTGTTCATAATGATTTACTATTCCCCAAACATTCCCGAGACTTTCCATTCCCGCATGATGCGACTCTAGATATAAACTGAGGCCCTACCTGCCTGATTACCATCAATTCAAATAAAACAACAAAAAACCGTTGATCATCATGAATCAGATCAACGGCTTGTTAATTGTGGAAACAGCTATTTTATTACTGTTCTTTATACACGCGTACATAATCCACCTGCATAGTCGCCGGGATATCGGAGGCGTTTGGAGTACGGCCACCGTCAAAGTTTCCACCGATTGCCAAGTTCATAATGAGGTAAAACGGCTCATCGAAAGGTGCATTCGGATTATTCGGTGCAGCTGCGGAATACCACTGCTGGTTGGTCACTTTATAGAAAAACTTGCCATCGACATACCATTTAATGTTGTCCTCTTCCCAGACTACCGAGTATACATGATAATCATTGGCAAAAGTTTGCCCCTCCGGGAAGTGATAATCGCCGCCAGAAGACTGGTTCCCGGGCCATTGTCCACCAAAGTGTATGGTACCGCTTACTGATCCAGGCAGACGCCCTCTTGCTTCCATCACATCAATTTCACCTGATGCAGCCCAAGTGCCGTATACCGAGTCTTGTGGAAGCATCCACAGTGCTGGCCATACACCATCACCAGTAGGAAGCTTGGCACGAAAATCGACTCTGCCGTACTTCAAGGACAGTTTATCCTTGGTGTTAATCTTGCCAGAAGAATATTGGGCATACCGATTCGGATCCTGTGGGAAAGATTTGCTATCGTTCATGGCTTTGATATTCAGCTTTCCGTCCTGAACATATACATTTTGGGTGCTGTTTGTGTAGTGCTGCAGCTCTGCATTACCCCATCCCCATGTGGAGGGATCGTTATTGAGATAATAGCCTGTTTCATAGTTCCATTTGCTTGTATCCAGCGTAGTTCCGTTAAACTCATCCTGCCAGATGAGGTTCATGCCTGCGATTGCCGGGTCGGTTGGCGTTCCGATGGAGATATCCTCTTGATCGGATACATCCGGACGCGGAGCATTTGGATTGCCGATAAAGGTATAGTTGACGAAGTTGCTGCCAATATTTCCGCCCGCCTGTCCGTTCAGTGGATATCCAATACGGATCTGCATATTTTCTTGGATTGGCTGGAACCAAAGACCATAGATATAATCGGCCCAGTAACCCCACTGGTTGGCATCGGACATATTGTTATACCCATTACCGGAGTATGCAAATTTGCTCTGGCTGGAGTTACTCAAATCAACCCATTGCCCATTGATGTTAATCTGGTATACAAAATTACCCAGCTCCTTGGCGATGGGCGCCCCACCATCAATTTTCGGAAGCGGAACCCCAATGGAACCATTTGCATCTGCGGTGAAGGTAGTTCCTTCATATGGCGTAATCACATATGAATTTCTTGTAGGTTCATTAAACGTAATGGTATAAACTAGATTCGCTGAAGAAGTCTTTGATTCCAGTTTGACATTGATCGACTCCGTTACGTTAAACCAGTACCCACCACCGCCATCAGTGAATTGGCCAAAATTGTGATCGTAGATCCAGCCGCTGGCTGCGTTATTATCAATATCAATCCAGGTGCTGCTGTTAACAGGTTTCACATACACCTTCAAATCATCCGCAACAGCTTCATAAGTGACCGCAGGATCATTGTTGAACGTTGGATATGTAAAGCCTGCACCGCCTGTGAAACTTGCTGTGATTTGTGGACCTTGTGTCGCATTCATCGCTGTGATGGTTGTTTTGTTGATGTTTTGGAATACAAGTTGATACTCCAGCTTAACACCATTCGCTTTGGAATATAGTTGAATCTCGGTTGTTGCGGAGAGGGTAAACCAATAGCCATTGAAGCCGCCATCGCTCCAGTGCCCCCAATTTTGGTTATAGATATAACCGCCTGCCTGGTCGATATCAACCCAGTTGCTGCCCACTTTTACATTAACGCCTACATCACTGTAAACATCATTCCATGTCGCGGAGCCTCCATTGAACTTAGGCATAACAAATCCGTAGCTGGCCTTGCCAACGCCTGATTTTGAAATGACAGGCCCGTCTGCTGGTGAAAAGTACTCCATTGAGGTTACGGTCGTTCCCGCTGCCTGAACCTTTGAAGCTTGGAGCATGCCAACACTAGCCAGCATCACAACCACAAGGAACATACCAAGTACCTTTTTTATAAACCGTTTCTCCGTAAAGTGAGATGGTTTCATAATTGCCCTCCTTTTAATAAAATAATAGCTTCTCCCAATCCATGCGCATTAAGGAAACCGCTTACATGAGAGATATCTTTATTTTATCGAATAGGTTAATTTGCTGAAAAGGTACAATTGTTTTTGTGGTATCCCAATTTTTTGGATTTTTGATTCAATTCACATATTTAACAAGGGAGATGGTCCGTTTGATTATGCTGTTTCATGGTATGGCGTTATCGTAATGAGCTTCGTGCTCTGCCTTCTGCCGCATCATCTGTCGGTACTCTGTGGGTTGAATCTGCATCACAAGTCGGAACGCGCGTGTGAAGCTTTTGTAGCTATCATAGCCAACCATAGCAGCCACCTCAACAATTTTATGATCGGTTTCGGCGAGAAGCCGCCGCGCTTTATCCAGACGCACATCTCGTAGATATTCAGCAAAACCTTTACCAATATTCTTCTTAAACAGATTAGAAAAATAAGCATAATTAAGCGATACATGATTGGATACCATCGCGAGGTCCAGCGGTTTGTGGTAACTCTCGTGGATAAAACGAATGGCTTCATTTAGATCCTGTGAATGGCGATAGCTGCACTTATAGTCATAATAGAACTGATTCAGCCGAAGCAGCTGCTGTTGCAGTGCTTGTATATAATCACGCATCCTTTGATAATCAAAGAGATTACGCAATGATTCAAGGTCCAGCTTTTCTTCCCCCATATAAGGGCGGATAACTCGTTCGTATTCCTCCATCATCTGAAGGGTGGCGGCGCAGAGCTGTTGGGTATAACGAATAGGATAGCGTTGCAGCACCTTTTTGCGAAATATTGCAGAAATACCCTGAGTCATTGTTCCGCTGTTATCTGTTCCAACCGACTGGAAAAGTTCATATAAGTCTTCATAGGGAAGCTGCCACTGCTGCTCCATATGCTCAATATGTGATGGGAAGATACTGTACTGATCAGGAAACAGGTAACTGTGACGATAGAGCTCAAGCACTTGGGTATAGCTGTCTGGTAGTTCTTTTAACCCCTGAATCGGGTTAGTCATAGCCGTTATGGCAGCGATCTTTGCTTCCTTGAACGCTGCAGGCAAAACACTTGGATCGATGGACGCATCCACCGCAAGGATCAGATATGGGCGATGCTGCAGGCAAATACAACCTTGTCTGCCAAACACACGATAAGCAATGGCTTCCATGCTATGGGCGCTGCTGGCTCCGGGCTGGTTCATGCAAGCTTCTTCCCGCAGCAGCGCTAGGCGATAATTACGCCATAACGCATAATTCTGTTCCTCAATCTGAAGAACCCATGCGTCATCACTTAACGCACCTTGCATAAACATTCTTAATTCTTTACGATTGGTCTCTTGGGCTAGACGGGATACATGCTGCATATTATGCGTAAGTGCCTGCCGTGTCTGGATCTCTTGCCATACATGCTCCAGTGAATTTTGCAGATCCTCTCGCTTCAAAGGTTTTAGCAAGTAACCTTTTGCCCCAAGCCCGATCGCTTTCTGGGCATATGTAAAATCACTATAACCGCTGATAATGAGAAATTCCACATCCATGTATTCCTCTTTGGTTTGAGCCATGAGTGCCAACCCATCCATATCGGGCATCATAATATCGGTAATAACGAGGTGAATGCAGTGCTGTCGCAACAGGCGCAGCGCCTCAATCCCGCTCGCGGCACAGTATATGTTGTTCAGCTCCAGAGGGAATTGATGCAGCATGGCCTGCAGACCGTCACGAATGTGTTTTTGATCGTCCACAATCAGGATATTAATCATGCTCTACCACCCTCCAAGATTACCATTTTTCCAAGGCAAGCGTATCGTTACACAGGTATATGCACCTTGCACACTATCAATCCAAAGACCGCAATTCTTGCCATAATGAAGCTGCAACCGCTTATTCACGTTTTCCAAACCAAGTCCGCTCCTGCTAGTAACCATCGGCGTATCCGATTCGCTCCGCAGTACCGCCTGAAGACGGTGTAACATCTCAGGCTCTAACCCCTCTCCGTCATCTCTTATGTTAATGAAAAGCAGATTGTCATCCTCCACAGAAAAGGTGATGTCTATAGATGCCCTGCCGCCTGAAGGTGCCCCGTGATGAATTGCATTTTCAACGATGGGCTGCATGCACATCTTGGGAATGGCGTAGCGAAGGATCTCCTGAGGAAGATCTGCCGTCATAACGATACTGCCGCCTTCCATAAAGTTAATAAATTCAATATAACTTTGGATATTGGCAAGCTCCTCACGAAAGGCAACGGTATCACTACGCCACTGCATGCTGTAGCGCAGCTGGGAGCCGAGCGACACCAATGAATTGGCTATAGCAGGCTGCCTCTGTACCTCTGCCACCATGCGGATCGATTCCAGGGCGTTATATAAAAAATGGGAGTTAATCTGCGAATGCAGGGAGTGCAGCTGTGCGTTTTTCGCAATTAACTGCTTATCCACGACCTGTGTCATTAGGCGTTTGACCTCATGTAACATTTTATTGTAATTCACCGCCACCTCATCGATTTCATCTCCTCTTTCATTCTCATCAAGGCCTGTATTAATCATTGCATCCAGCTCGCCTTTCCGTACCTGACGCATGGATACCAGTACGCTGTCCAACCGCCGGAAAATACGCCGCGTCGTGTGGGATACGAGTAACATAATCAGCAGCAACACACATAATGTAATCGTTACCACAAATGCATACCAACTGCGCGGCCCCTTCATCAATGCCTGATGAGAAGCAATATCGACCACATAAGTGTTCAATGGAGCGATGTATCGATACAATGCATAGTAGCTCTGATCTCCTACCTTAACCTGAAGTGGGTTTTTCTGCGGCAATATATCCAGCTGGCGATGAATACTACCAAGGATCTCATCCAGCCCCTGCCCGTACTTCTCAGAAAACTCATGCTGCGGATTGTAAACATACTGGGGAGGATCGCTTGCGTTTATCAACACCGAAAAGAAGTCCCCCTTGCTCTCCTGGAGCAGGTCGCTGAAAAACATGCTGTGCGGGACTCGCACTTCCACAATACTAGGGCGTTTTTGTTCCTGCCCTTGAAGGCGAACCAGACGATAGTAGGATAAGGTGTGTTCACCATCCCTAAAAGAAAATAAACGGTAAGCCGCACCACCTTCATCCCGAAGCTTTGTCCAGTAATCCTGCGGCCAAAATTTCTGATAATGATAGATTTCAGGCCAGATTTCATACAAGTTTGGGTTGTCTACGTAAAAGCTAAGCTCACTGATCATCGTATTGCTTTGAATAATATTGAGCATTTGCTCAAATTGATTTTGCTTAAACTTTACCAGGCGCAGTCCATCCACAAGCATATTGGAATGAATAAAATCCACAAATGACTTTTGAGTGAGGGCTGTATTGGAAGCGTTCTCAATCATGTCCATTCTTCTGCGCAATTGTTCATTCAGCCATGAAATGTGGCTGTTGCCCGTTGCCATAGCGTCCTTATATAGCTGTGTTTCTTGCATGCGGATATACACAAAGGATATCAAAATAACAGGTATGGCAATCATCAGGCTAAATGCCAGAAACAGCTTCTGGGATATACGGGCATTGCGATAAAGCTTCCTCAATCTCGTCAGTAGGTATTTCATTCTGATGTATTCACCACCTTTGTTATACCATGTATAACTAGTGTAACAATGTATTAGGAAATGTTATCTGGCTAACTTGGCTTTCCGCAGCTCCAGTTCAGCCTGGCGATATTCCATCACCTGGTTAAAGCCGTAGTTCACACGACGTATCAGAAAATTTTCAAAAATTTTGTCAAAGGCAGCTTCATCCTTCGCTGTAATCAGTTCTGGCAGCACTTCTTCCCAATTCTGCGAAATACGTGACCAGGCTAGCGCTATATCGGAATCACCTACAGGATTTAGTCCCTTATAGATGCCGCTGTCCAGATCGGCCTGTTGGTTGGCGAACTCCTCCATTTGCTTAATGGATGGGGTATGCTCTGGTCTCCACGGGTTAACGAAAGCAGGGTTTCGCAGCATCCAGTAGGTATCCATTATGCCATATTCCTTTTCCAGCCGCTCCCGATCCGTATCATGCAACTGCACCATTGCTGCCGTTAACTGCGGTTTGCCGTTCTCCATCGCCCAGGTTTCACCTTCTTTGCCCAAAAATAAATCCCGTTGGCCTTCTTCGCTGGCCAGATAGGTCAAAAATCGGATGGCCCGTTCAGGGTTTTTCGTGGATCTGCTAATCATCGTAACCATCCAGCCGTCCATGCTGCCGGGGAACAGTTTGGCGGGTTCTCCCCTGCTGTTCCGGGGTCCATCTACAGCGATATAGTATGAACTCTGGTTCGTAAGGTCTTCCAATTTCGAATTGAGGTCCGATATGTCTGTCCATTCCCGGATCATCATAAAATATTGGGCATGGTTGGTTTTTTCCTGCACCTGTGCACTGGAGTCGACCAGAAAATCAACATTAATCAGGCCCTGCTCGTAAGCGGTACGAAATGTTTTCAGCCACTCGATATAATCGGGATCTGTCATTCGGTCGTATACTTTACCGTTCTGCTCATGGGGGATCGCAAGCAGATTTTGCAAAAATTCGGTCATCCCGTAGGATGCATTCCCCTGTGCCCAAAATGGACTGATCAGCTGACCTTTATAAACCGAATATTGATTCTTCAGCAATTGCAGAGCATTTAGAAAACCTTTCGGTGTGCTAAGGTCCGGTTTGCCCATCGACTCATACAGATCTTTACGTACGAGAAAGGTTTGGTTCGCTCCCGTGAGGCCTGTTGCACGCATCTGTTCAGGACTGTACGCATCATTGGGAATAACATAGGTATGGCCGTCTTCCTGCCGATACCATTGCAGAGCACCATCACCTGCTACCTTGTAAAAGTAAGGATCATACTGGTTGGCTAACTCATCCAGGGCATAGATGAGATTACTCTCCCGAAGTTTGTTAACCGCACTCTCCCAGGAGCCGATGGTTATCAAATCCGGCAGACTACCGGTCGCCAACATCCGTGATAACATCTCGCTTGGTTCACCAGTCGCTGCTTCAAATTCGATATTGACCCCTGTTTTTTGGGTGACATATTTGGAAATCAGGCTCTCACCCCAAGTGTGCCCGTACCATTCTGCTCCAACGAACCACGTTAGATTCACTGGGGTGGTATCCAGCTTCCATGACGGTTCTTCGATATTAAGGCTATGTATCTGCTTCTTGAAGTCAGCCTTTGTCAAAGCCTCCTTATCTTCCGATGGCTCTGGATCAGAACAAGCAGTCAAGCCTGACAGCAGACACATCATCAACAAGGCTAAAATATAAGGACTTTGAAACATGAATAACTAAGCGCCTCCTTTCTATACTTGCCTTCTCCAATCCCCATCTGCACCAGCATTCCTACTAGTGGTGGTACAACCGATTTTACTACCCTTGGATTAAAATGGAAATGGTTTAGTGGTCGATTCTCAGATAATCCACATCATTCCGCTAACGAACCATAACTTGTGAGTTCATGATGCTCGCTTCGAACGAATCGATGGCGAAGCCTGCAACAGCCAAGATAATACCACCCGAGTGTTCAACACCGAAGGGGACAAGCGGATTAGGAATCTCGTCTCCGTAGAATCCAACAATAAAAATCACTTCATTTTTTCATTACAAAAAAACCGTCAATCTCTTCAAGATCAACGGTTTCAAAATTCAACTTTTTAAGCTTGCCTACTTAATGGGTTACTTCATTTTTTGTTTTTTTCTTGCCCAAATATACACAGCTGCTGAGCCTACAAGCGCTATAACCAAACTTGTTATCGCTATGCCCGTGTAATTGTTTTTCGACGTATGAGATTCGATTGCCGGGTAACCCCCAGCTCCATCCATATTCGGATCGGCTCCTTGGGACTGTACCTCTTTGAGGAAATTAATCGTCTTGGCAGAATCCCATAATTGATTGTTGTCCATACCTCCCATGAGTGATTTCTTCTCTGCAGGTACGTCTGGTAGATTCACTTCTTTCCCATCGACTTTAGCGACCAGATAACGGATGTTTCCATCTTTAATCAACACCGGATTTAGAGTATCTATGTCAGTGGATAAGGACTTCGTCATTGTATTTAATGATTGATCCAACCTGGATGCGTCTCCTCCTGCAAGAACCACCCTAAACTCACCTTCAAATCGTTCGATGCTGAGAAATGATTTGCCAACGCCTTTGGATTGCACAATAAAGTCATACTGCCCTGTCGGCTTAGATACCTCAATCAGACTGTCAGATACATGATTAAATTTGTCAGAATCCAATAGGTGTACTTCAAAACCCGGGCCCAAAGTTACAGCCTTAACTTCCTCTTCATTCGCATAACCGTATCCTGCAGGGTCATCTAAAACTAATGATTTAAACTCTTCCAACCCTTGCCCCTTAGCATAAATCTGAACATCTTCGGGGACAGTGCTGCTCGCATGAATACTTGGAGCAATCATGTAACTGATCATCAGACCAATCCATATCGTTATGAACATTCTCATATGTTTCATTATTATAGTCCTCCCAATCTAATCCTTATTGATAATGCCAAAAGTCTTTAAGTCCCCATCTCCATGTTCTATCCGCTCCTGTACCACCGTTAAATTTTGAATACTCCATTGAAGTTTTCACTCCATCCCAAGGATCAAGATAATGCATATAATAAGTATATGTTGGTGTATTGCTATATCCATAAATAGCAACCGCATGACCTATAAGAGCTGTAGGACTATTCCATTTCCAGCTAACATAGACAGGGCGCCCACCATCAATTTGACTTTTAACTTGGGCAACATCAAGATTTCCAGAGTAATAATTGGAAGATACCCCGTAGTCATGCATTCCACTTTGTGCTTCTACCGTGGATGCCGATACATTTGCACACGAACTGGTTGACTTCACTGTCTTTACAAAATCGCATTGATACACATTTTTTTTAGCCATGAACTTGAGTACACTTGAACTTACTGCGGCCCAGCACCATTCATCTTTCTCTTGCTTTGCAATTGGATATGACGGCAAATCTCTAGAAGCAGCATACGCTTGTGACACGAAACTTAGTGTAAATATTAATGCAAATACAGAGAATATCATCGATTTTTTATGCTTCATTGTAAAACCTTCCTCCTCATTTCATCGAAATTGAATTGAAAAATCAAAAGCTCCTATCTGTGCCAATCTTCATGCAGCCCTCCTTTCTCATTCATCCAAAGTCATTTTTCTTACACTATAAAAAACGCCCCTTTTAGTTGAAAAGTTTCCTTTTTTAACAATTTATTAACTGAAAAAATATTATCGCTAGAGGTCTGAATCTGAAACAGATTGCTCCAAACTAAAGAGGCTTATTCCGGTATTCTGTACAAGTTCTTGTCCTTGGGTTGGGACAAGAACTTGTACAGATAAAATAAAAAAGCCGCTAAATAGCGACTTCAATGGGACCATATTCTTGTCCCTCGACATCTCATGGGCACCCAAACCTCAAAACCAAAACTATCCTTGGTACGAACACCAGTTCAAGATCCGAATATCAATGCTGAGCGTTTTGACGAAAAGAATAAAATTGTCTCATTCTTGTGGCATGCCTTATTTTCATAAAAACTAAGTAGTTTTAAAAGACTAATCTAACTGTTAAACTAACCATCCTCTATTTAAGAAAGCTGCAGTGGATCCTTGGATCTCCTGCAGCTTTTATAATTAATAGGTTTCCATGCAGCTTATAGTGAATGCTCACATTGAATAATATAATTAACTATTTTTTGAACATCGTATCTAACCCAACATAATAATTAAACACTCCCATTATAAAATAAAAATCGCACATTAATATAATAGGGTAAAAGCAAAAAGAGCACTCTCCAGGAGAGCGCTCCTATAATTCACTTATAGTTGATACTGGAATTAACTTTTGTAACGCTATTCATTTTATTTAGGATGACCAATGCAAATATGGCAATCGCAATCCCTGCAGCACCAATCCATGTAATCGACGTGAGAGAGATCGTTTCAATAGCTATCCCTCCTACACCAGCACCTGCTGCCATAGCAAGCTGCATCATGGACTGATTAAGACCAAGCATAACTCCCGATGCTTCAGGTTCAATTGTCGTTAAATGATATTGCTGCGTTGGACCGGATGACCATGCTGAGAAGGACCACAACAAAAGTACGATCATTACACCAAGTAATGTATGGGTCACAACGGACAACAGAATCAGCATGACAATGTGGAGTGCCAATCCACCGGATAATGTTCGATGAACGCCCCATCGGTCCGTACTGAAGCCGCCGATTTTGGAGCCAATCATGCTGGCTATACCAAATATAAGCAATGCGCCGCTGAGATATTTATCACCTAGTCCCGATACTTCAAGCAAATAGGGAGAGAGATACGTATAAGCGATGGAGTAACCTCCAAGCCAAAAGAAGGTAATCGATAATCCCAATGCAACTTTAGGCTTTTTCAATAAACTTAACTGCTGCCTAAGCGGAATGGGCGCGTCCCCCTTAATACGCGGAATTGCGAAAGCAAGAATAATCATTGCGATAATCCCCAAAAGTGCAATCCCCCCAAACACCGATTTCCAACCAAGAGTGTCGGCTGTGATTCGTCCAAGAGGTACACCAACGATTAATGAGGCCGTGAAACCCATGACCACTGTGGCAATAGCACTTGCTTGTTTGCCTGCAGGTGCAATTTTAGCTGCAATATTTAAAGCAGTGACCACAACAATTCCTGCACCAATCGCCATAATGATACGAGAAACTACAAACAGTCCATATCCTGGTAGCGTAAATGCGAGGATATTAGAAATCACAAATATGCCCAGGCCAATAATGATTAATTTTCGTCTGTCCATACTTGCGGTTACCGCCATTAGAATTGGAGTGAATACAGCATAGACCAGAGAAAAAATGGTGATTAACTGACCAGCTGCAGCCAGTGAGACATCAAAAGACCCAGCTACCTTATCTAAAATGCCAGATAAAATATACTCAGAAGTCCCAACCAAAAAACTAACGATAGCTAAAATATAGACTTTCAAACTCGATGACATATATAATACAACTCCTTTAATAAAGTATACGAAATAACATATTGCGAAATGTAGATATGTAGAACGACAAATAAACATATAACGATTTGTCGATATGATAGGCGGAGAAAAACTGAATTCTTGATAAGAACTCAGTAATGACTTACATATCATTCATCATAAAACGAGCTAACTGCTTTATGGCTTCCTCGTCTCTCTGATAATACGTAAATTTGCCTATCCGTTTTGTTGTAATCAACCCTGCCCGCTGCAATATCGTAAGATATTGAGAAGCCGTTGACTGTGTCATGTTCAGCTTGTCGGTTATTTGACTTACACAAACCCCTACTTCCTTCATATCAACTCCTTCATGAGGTTTGAAATGCACGTATGGTTCTTTGAGCCACTGTAAGATCTGTAACCTGGATTCATTCGAAATAGCTTTAAATACTTCAATTGGATTCATAACATTTATTATATCGATCATTTGCGATATGTCAATTTGAATTTTTTAAAACATATAGATCATGGAAAGTACCATCAAATTGGCGCAATCGGTACAAGTTCTTGTCCCTCGACAACCTCATACGTTACGTTACGATAAAAAGTCGTTAGATGTAATGTTTTAGGTCGAGGGTTAGTTAACTAAAGGTTCCTGTTAGTTCATTCAAAATTTGCATAATTAGTTTTTATTTTAATGTTTTAATCAACCAAGCCTTTATCAATGGCAGAACTATTATTGGTTGCATTGCTTTGGTGTGATTTATCTCATTTCCCTTTATTATTTCTACATCCCATCCCCAGTGTTGCAATTCTTCTTTAGTTTTTTCTAGTATACCTACAATATCAACTGTGACACTCCCAAAGTTTTCTCCATAAACAATGGTATCTTGTTCACCTGCAAACGTCAGTTTTGGAATAGACAATTGATGTTGAATGTTTCGATCATTAAAATTCATTAAATTTTTATACATCGTTACAAATTGTTTGGTTTGATTTGTGTCAATCTTCACCTTTATTGTATCCCAATCGATCTCTTCTGGACTTTCAATGTTTTGTTGTTCATCGATAACTGGAGAGCTCTGATTCTCCAAAGCCTGTTGGTACGTCATATTGGTAACTACCATCATTTCTTTATATGGACCATCCAATGGTGGAAAACCACCCATAATTAAACTGTCTAATTGATTTGTTCTAATGGCTAATTGTAAGCCAACTAAAGCCAACCACGAGTAACCATAATAGCTGAACGTATTTATGTTCATTTGATCAGCAATCAACATCAAATCATTTACAATGTTATTAGGTGTAAGATTTTCTGGATTCGTGTTTTGCAATCGATGTCCTTCATAGTCAAAATATAAAACTTGAAACTCGTCTACCAGTCCTTCAACAAAGTGTTTTCCAAGCTCAGGATCCATTCCCCACAACTTTAAGTTTTCGGCTTCTTGCCCATAAACAGATTCCTTTGCTATTGGTAACATGATTGTCTTATGATTCGGATTTCCAACTAAACCAACTTTTATTTCTGTTTCATCCATAAGTTTTATGATTTTCTCCATATTAACTCCTCCTGGCTTGTTTATACTACTATCATATAACGTTCATGCAATCTTTCGGTTTTATGATTAATATCCCTTTAGTGATAGGAGTTCAAATAAAATATACTTATTGAAGCACTTGAAGCTTTTACTTTAATTAAGGAGTATTAAAAATGGATAAATACACCCCCAAGCAGATAGCTGAAATTTTAAATATCAGCACCACAACCTTGAGAAGATATGAAGAACAAGATCTGATCCCAGAGGTACCAAGAACGATAAGTAATCACCGTATCTATACATCGGTCCATTTCCAAGCTTTTAATGTTATTAGAACGTTGTTAAAAGGATATGAAATTCCTAGGGTCTATAAAGTAATGAGAACGATTAAGAAAAAAAGATTTGATACAGCTTTTTGGTTAGTTAATGAACAACTATTTCATATACAAGTCGAGAAGCAAAGAGTGGAAGAAGTACTCACTATGATTCAAACTACTGATTTTACACAATTTAAAAAGTTTAAATTAAAGGAACTGATGAGTATTGGAGAGGTCGCAGAGATAGCAGGCGTAAATACTTCAGCTATACGGCATTGGGAAAACGAAGGGTTAATTCATTCAGAAAGAAACAAAAACAACGGTTATAGGTTATTCACAATACTTGAACTACGCAAAATATTAGTCATTAGCAGTTTAAGAAAAACTGTTTATTATATTGAAAATATGAAGAAGCTTTTACATGATCTGGATTCACACTCCTATGTTCAAATTGAACGATCTCTTCAACTCGCATTGGAAAATCTAAATGAACAACTTTTTCTTCAATTTAAAGGCATCGAAGAACTGATGAAATATATAGATTTATTAGAATAGAAACCATAAATACGAGATGAATACTGGTTACCTCTTTTTTTTCTTACACTATTCAACAAAATTTATGAATTGTAATTTTTCTTGAACTAACCTGCGCTTTAGCATAACAAAACAGCCCATCACATTGATCGGCTGCTCCTTTGTTTTATTACGCTATTGTTATAATGGACTAGATTTTCAAGAACCCAAGAAAGGATCTCAATATCAATATCGAACCGCTCGATTTCTGCCGGCCTGCTAACGCGGAAGGCGACTACGAAAAATAAATTCCGATAGTTTTGTTTTTTTCAGTCTTAGTCAGATACCGGATAATTATGTCCGGAAAGATCAATAACAGAACGAGGCTGCTATACAAACCATATGTATAACTACTCGCATAGGCCAAGCCGAAGCCTTCATTGAACATAAACGTGATCAGGTGAATCAACATATTCGTAAAACAGAAAGCATAACTTCGGATCATGTAATTCCGGTGTTTTACGATTCGTTTCTTTTTAATCTGCACAATCGCCATAACTGTCATGAGTGGCCAAATGATGTTGATTATGTTAAATGCGATGCTATTGATCTTGCCGCCTGTGGAATATGGAGCCATGTAGCCGGATGTCAACACAACCATCATCACAGAAACGACATAGACATACCCGTTGATCCGATGAATTTTCCGGTGTTTCTCCAGTATGAAGCGTGAAAAATTGACTAATCCTGCTGCCATCGCTAAACATGCAAATGCAACATGAATGTACATGATTTTAAGCCATACCGGAAGATTCAATTCACGCTTCAACCCGGTTTTGTGACTGAGAAATGCGGTTGCTTCCGGATCGAATACGTAATGTCTAACTAGCGAATACAGAATGAAAATGATGCTGACACCGACCATAATGCGGTAGGCCATGTTTGTTTTTCTCATAAATGAACCTTTCCATTTCTAATATCATCTATCGTTACATGGAAGCTCAATCAAACTAAGCGATGCCCTCTCAGTTTCGATGCTGGCAAGAAGCCAGCCTTGGCAGTTCCAGTCATCACATCCCCTTGTACGATTACCTCAAAATGGAGCTGTAACTTCATCGGTTTGCTCACCCGAAGATCCCACACTAGCTTATCACCCTGAACCCTGGGATGAATGAATTCCACAGTCTCACCATCTTGCGTAGCTGTGCCCCGAATGCTGTCGTTATCTGTATGAATCACAAACCTAGTTTCAAGTTTTCCAATTGGTGTTGAGATGATGACTTCCCATTTCCCTTCGTAAAGAGGCGCAGAGGCACACACCTCACCTATGGCAACCGGTGCAAATTCTATTCCCTCTTCTTTTCCTGTCGCGTCCATGTCATCCGCCCGCACCACCCCTTCTGCTTTCCATACCGTTCCCCGCCGCTCAAATTCAAATAGCTGTTCCACGGCATGTGCAATGCGAGGGCCTAGTGTACGTTCCACTAAGTATAACGCAACATCAAGCCCAGAAGTCACACCACCTGCACTCACCAAATTGCCGTCATCCACAATGCGTGCCTGAATAGGAAATGCTCCGGTAGCGCCCAAAACTCCCATGCCCATATGATGCGTAACTGCATGTCTGCCTTCAAGCAAACCTGCCATGGCAAGCAGAAGCGAACCGCCACACACCGTAGCAACGAGAACGTCTTCTCGTTCCAATGCTTGTCTAATTTGTACAGCAATTTCTGTACCAGCAGCACGGTTCAGAATAATTGGAATTGAAGCAGGCCCCTCTCCGGAGACTTTACCGGATGCGCCTGGCACAATGATCAGGCCCCCACATTCAGGATCCAGTTTTCCAGTCGCCTCGATCTCCAGCTCTTGGATGCCACTTGTGACGTGCCGTGGCCCTTCCGCGGTGACTAATTCTACCCTCAGGGCTTCTTCGGCATACATCGATGCCGCAATAAACACTTCATAAGGCGCAATTGCATCCAAGAGATCAAAACCATCAAACAACACAATTTGAACATGCAGCATAAATATGTCCTCCCTTTGATTTCGATCTTGATGCAGGGATGTCTCCCTGTTCCTTTGAAAAGGATACCAACAAAACCTCTCGAAAGAAGGAGCACACCCGCCACAATACCATCAACAAAATATCACAAAATGATAAACATTCATTCGTTTTCAACACGACCATGTTACACTAGGTTTCGAAGGTGGGATACGTATGAACGATTCAATTACTGTGCTTATTGTTGACGACGACCTTAGCATTGTCGAATTATTAAAAGACTTTTTGGAACACGAACAATTTCGCGTCATCACGGCCTGCAACGCTACTGAGGCCTGGGATGCGCTCCAGCATTGTACCATTCAATGCATCGTTCTGGACATCATGATGCCTGGACAGAACGGCTTCGATTTGTGCCGCCAGATTCGCAAAGAAAGTCCTGTACCGATTTTGTTCTTAAGCGCCAAAAGTGATGACGTGGATAAAATTAGAGGGCTTTCGCTGGGTGGAGATGACTACATTGTGAAAACGGCTTCGCCTGGCGAAATTGTCGCTAGAGTGAAGGCCGTATTAAGACGTACCTCTTCCCCACCTCAGACCACGGTAGAATCTTTGCTGGAAAACGGTCATCTGCAATTAAATCTCGTATCCAGAGAAGTATTCGTAGAAGGCAACAAAGTCATGTTTACCCCCAAGGAATATGAATTGTTGCTGCTGTTTACCCAGCACCCCAAGCAAGTATTTACATATGATCAATTGCTGGACAAGTATTGGGCTGGCATTGGCGATAGACATACGGTTCGTGTGCATGTAAGCCGCCTGCGCGAGAAGATCGAAATCGATCCGGCTAATCCGCAATATCTGGTTAACGTTTGGGGCGTGGGATATCGCTACGAAGGAGGTTCACGTGAGAACGTTAAGGATTCGTAAACTCATGCTGCTTTTTCTGCTGTTCATCCTGCTGTTGCCTTGGCTCCTCTTTTTGACCGCTCATTATATCGAAACCGGAACCTTACGATTTTCCGCAGCTCCACTGCTGAATGAAGAACAGCAAATGCAACAGAATGAGATCATTGGGCAAATTGAAGCGAACATGGACCGCTGGAGTGTACCCGAATGGCAGGTGCAGCTGAAAGGCCTGTTGGATGATACAAACATGAATGTATCCCTAGTCTCCGCTGCCGGACAGGAGATTTATCGTACTAATACGGACCATATCAATAGATATTCATCTGTCGAACGATATACATTGCTCGCAGATGGTCAAATAAAAGGAAAAATCGAACTTTACATTCCTAAAACAAACCAGCTCCAAGTGTTCTCCATCTTGATCGGATTTTTGCTTGCCTTGTTTGTCATCAGCATGGCGATGCGGAATTTTTTGATCAAACCGCTTGAGAGGCTTAGTACGTCTGTGCGATTGCTTGCTACTGGGGATTGGAACGTGCCTATTCCTGCTTCACACATCAAGGAAATTGCCGATGTCCGGGATGCTTTTGACGAGATGGTGCAAGGATTGCAAACGTCTCACTTGAAACAAAAGAGCCTCGAAGAGGAACGTCGTTTCGTCATCGCCGCTGTGGCGCACGATCTTAGAACCCCGCTCTTTGCACTGCGTGGATACCTCGAAGGACTTGAGCTGGGGATAGCCCAATCAAAAGAGAAAACAGCGAAGTACGTCGCCGTATGCAAAGAAAAAACATTACAGCTGCACCGTTTGGTCGAGGATCTATTTACGTTTTCCAAAATGGATTATAGCGAATTTTTGCTTAACGAAGAAGTCGTAAACCTGCACACTGTTCTACAGCAATCGGTAGAAAGTGTTGCGCCCTCGGCTCAGCAAAAGAATATCACAATAAATTTGCATTTAACAGGTGCATGCATTGTTCGCGGCGACGCTCATCTGCTAGAACGCGCGATCAGCAATTTGTTGGATAATGCAGTCCGATACACGCCTGATTTCGGAAAAGTTATCATAGAGTGTAACAGCATACCCGACCAAGTCAGGTTTACGATCCGAGATACGGGTTCAGGATTTGCAGAGAATGAAGTGAAGCGGGTATTCGAACCTTTATTTCGAGGCGAGATGTCCCGTAACCGTTCTACTGGAGGCAGCGGTCTGGGCATGGCTATATCCGAACGCATCATCCGGCGACATGGAGGCGAACTTATGGCCGACAACGATACCCGCGGCGGAGCGCTCTTGTCGGGATGGCTTCCATCCGTGAAATAGTCATGTAAGAAGCTGCCGATTGATTGATAGAGACCACTCCTTTAGTCAAAAAATAGCAGCCGATCATATAGATCAGCTGCTTTCTTAATATTTCGCTAACGTCATAATGACTTTCTGAACCTTGCAGGATTCCCTATCCCTTCACACCTCCAATCGTCATGCCCTGTACGAAGTATCTTTGCAAGAACGGATACACCATCAGAATAGGAACACTTGCAATAATGGTCATAGTCGCTCGAATCGAGGTAGGCGTGACTGCCGTTGCATTGCTCTCGGCAGACTGATAAGCGTTGCTTGCTGATGAAGTCGCCGATGTCGTCGAGGTTTGCAGAATCTTCATCAATTCGTATTGCAGGGTGCTTAGTTCTTTATTGGAGGAGTTGTACAGGAATACATCGAACCAGGAGTTCCATTGTCCCACGGCTACGAAGAGAGATACCGTTGCCATTGCGGGAATCGTCAGCGGGAGGACAACACGAATAAATGTCATGAACTCCCCTGCCCCGTCAATACGAGCTGACTCCAGAATGCCTTCAGGAAGACCTTCAATAAAGGACCGGATAACAATCATATTGAAGACACCAATCACACCCGGAATGATATACACCCAAAAGGAACCGATTAATCCGAGGTCACGAATCAACAGATAACCCGGGATTAACCCCCCGCTGAAATACATTGTGAATACAAAAAACATTGTAACAAACTTGCGAAGTACAAACTCCTGACGACTGAGCGTATACGCGAGCATTGCTGTACAGAAGACGGATACCACCGTTCCAACAATCGTACGCAGCGCCGAAATCAGAGTCGCGTGATAGATATCAGATTCGCCAAAAATGTATTTGTAATTGTCCAGCGTCCATACCCGCGGCCACAGATATATTCCCCCCCGGATGGCATCGTTGGCATCATTAAAGGACACGGCTATCATATTAATAAAGGGATAGATCGTCACAATCATCAGACACACCATGAAGATGATATTTAGGGTATCGAACGTTCGATCCCCGGTGCTGCTATTCCGCAAATGGGAAGGTTTTCCTTTACGCATGGCATAGGCCTCCTCTTAGAATAATCTGCTCTCTCCCATTTTTTTCGCAATATAGTTGGCGGAGAAAAGGAAGATAAAGCTGACGACGGTTTTGAATATGCCTGCTGCGGTACCCAAGGAAAAATTCCCCATTCCCAAACCATATTTCAGTACAAAGATATCCAAGTTCTCCGAATAGTCCATATTCATCCCGTTGCCCAGCAGATATTGCGGTTCAAAACCCGATTCAAGGATGCTTCCCATGTTCATGATTAACAAAATAACAATAACCGGCTTCAAGCCAGGTAGTGTGATATATAACATCCGCTTGAAACGGCTTGCTCCATCAATCTCGGCAGCCTCATATTGTGCAGGATCAATGGCTGTAATCGCTGCCAAATAGATAATGGTGTTCCAGCCAACATCCTTCCACACCTCGGTTGCCCCCAGAATGCCCCAGAAGTATTCACCTTTCCCCATCCACAGCACCGGGCTTTCAATCAGGTGAAGCTTCATCAGCAGCAGGTTGATAATTCCGTCTGGTGACAAGACCGTTAATACGATGCTGGACGCGACAACCCACGAAATAAAGTGAGGCAGATAACTGACCGTTTGCACAAAACGTTTAAAAATCACATTTTTCAGTTCATTCAATAATAGAGCCAATGTGATCGCTGTAACAAATCCCAATATCAGTTTAATAGAACTCATGACAAGCGTATTTCGCAGAATACGGTAGAACGTGTTGTCTTCAAACAATATACGAAAATGATGCCAGCCTACCCACTGTTGATCCGAGAAGGATCTCGCCGGTTTGAAGTTCTGAAAGGCCATCGTCCATCCCCATAGCGGCAGGTACTTGAAGATAAAAGCCCAGACAACAAAAGGGATACACATCCAGGCAAGCGTTCGTTGCTGCACAAGCCGTTTGAAGAACGAGTTTGTTTTACTCCCCTTTGGCTTCAAGGCTGGAGGCAGCGAATTAAGAGAGACATTAGGTTTCTCCACGTGAACCTGCTCCTTTCCTATGCTGTTATTCATGCGAGGAGAAGAATGATTTTCTGAGCGTCCGTCTTCCCCTATGCATGTAACCGTTTGTATTAAAGCGTTCGTATTACCATTTTCCAGCGACACGATCCTGAACGACTTGGGTAATGGTTTTTTCATAGCCTGCTTTGTCCAATTTGTTCAGTTCAGCCATGTAGGCATCCCACACCTTATCAAAATTCGATGGTGTTCCCAAGATCATTTCCGGCAAATACTTGCGCTGCAAATCATCCGATTTGGTAGTAAAAATCTGTTCAGGTGAACCTTGCTCGAGCGCGATGGACCATGCGGGGAACCATGGACGCTCTTCCGGCTTGTTAAATAATTCACTAAAGGTTTGGATGTTGTAAGCCTCAAGAAACTTCTTATCCCCCTCAGTGTACGAGGCAGAGGCTACTTCCGGCTGGTTGCCGGGGCTATACGCGTTACCATCGGAAAGTGTAGATTCCCCTCCATAACGCGGCCAGTCTGAGCCAAAATAAGTGAACCCGAATTTGCGGCTCAATTCCAAATCATCATGGGCTTTGCGTTGATCCTCATTCGCAAAATAAAATCTTCCCTTTTCATCGATACTGTACGTCTCGTCCTTGATTCCCCATTGGACCAGAATCTGATTCTCTTCCTTGAGCAAATTATCAAAATATTTAATGATACGAACAGGGTCTTTGGCGTTGACCGTTATGCCTGTGGCGTAGTTGTTGACGAATCCAGGCGGATCTATATACTGATCCTTAATTCCTTCATCAAACACAATCGGAAGCGCTGCATAACGTTTCTCATCAATGCCTGCCGAGAGCAGGTTTTTGGACGCGTCTCCAATCTGCCAGCCATAATTGAAGTACCCGAGAACACGACCCGAGGTCAGCTTGGCCAAATACTGGTCTTTGTTCATCGTAAAGGATTCAGGATCAAGCATACCTTTAGCATTGATTTCATTTAGCTTCTGAATCCATCTTTTCTGAGCATCTGTTCCTGCAACTACTTTTGCTTCATGGGTATTCATATCCACCATGACACTTCCATCGTTCGGGTATCCGGCGAGATGCATCGCTGGGTTTTGCAAGGTGAAGAAGTTATTGACCACCCCTGCAAGTGAGACAAATCCAATCGTCTCTGCACCATCCACAGTTGGATGCTTGTCCTTGTATTTCTCGATCAGTTCAAAGTATTCATCCAGCGTAGTAATCTTGGGATAGTTAAACTCCTTGAGCACAGAGCGCTGAATCCAGAAGGCCCCTCCGCCTATATTTGGACTACCGGAATACTCACCCTGATTGGCAGTGTAGGGCAGTGCATAGATTTTTCCATCTTCTGCATTTCTCATTTTGTCGAAGTATGGTCCGTATACCCTTTTGATATTAGGACCGTATTCCTCAATCAGATCATCCAGCGGAATATAGGCCCCGGCATCCAGCAGCTTGGACATCTCACCACTGGAGCTAATAACATCAGGATAGTCTCCACTGGCAATCATGACACCAGCTTTCGTGGCACTGTCGCCGACTAGATACTCCAACTTCCAGTCCACTCCCGTCTGATCTTGCAATGCTTTACCAATCGTTGTTTCACTTGCCAAGGTATCCTTCTTACCCGAAGAGAACAAGTAATATGAGAACGTGACTGGACTGTTCTCGTCATCACTTGTGGGCACTGAGGATGAATTGTTCTGGCTACACCCAGCTAACAGAGCTATCAGAAGTACGGCTAAACCTGCTGTTTTAAATTTTGATTTCAACATGATAAAGTCTCCCCCTTTCAATTTGGCTGACTGAACTTGCCTCACCATTTTCCTGCTACACGATCCTTCACGGCCTGTGTTATCGTTTCTTCATATCTTTTCTTGTCCAATTGATTCATTTGACTCATATATTCGTTCCATGTGTTCTCGAAAGTGGAAGGTGAGTCCATAATCATTTTGGGCAAATATTTCTTTTGCAGATCTTCCGCCTTCGTGATGAAAATCTGTTCAGGAGAACCCTGCTCCAGTGCAATGGACCAAGCAGGAGACCAAGGACGCTCATCCGGTGTGCTGAATAATTCCGAAAATGTCTCCACGCCATATTTCTCTAACAACACCTTGTCACCATCCGTGTAACTAAAGGTAGCCACCTCTGGTTGATTGCCTGGGCCATAGGCATTGCCATCCTCCAGTATGGAGTTATTGCCGTAACGAGGCCAACTATAGTTGAAGTAGTCAAAGCCGAACTTCCGGCTTAATTCCGGATCTTCATGTGCTTTGCGTTGGTCATCATTTTTGAAATAAAAACGGCCTTCTTCATTAACACTATACGTCTCACCCTCAATGCCCCATTGAACCAGAATTTGGTTTTCTTCCTTGAGCAGGTTATCAAAATATTTAACAATCCGCACCGGATCCTTGGCACTTACGGTAATTCCGACACCATAGTTGTTCACAAAGCCCGGTGGGTCGAGATACTGGTCTTTGACATTGTTGTCAAACACGATGGGCAGCGACACGTAACGCTTATCGTCAATACCGGCCTTCTTCAGGTTGTTCGTTGCATCTCCAACCTGCCAGGAATAACTGAAATATCCCAGCACCCGACCTGACGTCAATTTGGCGAGATACTGATCCTGGTTCATTGTGAAGGATTCCGGGTCGAACATCCCCTGTGCGTTAACCTCGCTTAGCTTTTGAATCCATTGTTTCTGATAATCAGAGCCGGCTACCAGTTTGGCTTCATGGCTCTGCATATCCACCATCACACTGCCATCGTTAGGATAACCAGCCAGATGCATGGCGGGATTTAGCAGGGTGAAGAAGCTGCCTGATTCACCCGCAAGAGTCGCGAAGCCGATAGTCTCCTTCCCATCGATCTGCGGATACTTTTGCTTATATTGCTTAATCAAGTCAAAATATTCGTCCAGCGTTTTGATCTTGGGGTAGTTAAACTCTTTCAGCACAGCACGCTGAATATAGAAGCCGGTCTGGAAGTTAGGCTCTGACACATAACCGATGTTTGCAGTGTACGGTAAGAAATAAATCTTCCCATCTTCCTGTCTGAATTTGTCCATATAAGGACCGTATACTCGCTTGATATTAGGCCCGTATTGTTCGATCAGTTCATCCAGCGGGATAAAGGACCCTGCATCCATTAACTTGGCCATTTCTCCGCTGGAGTCAATAATGTCAGGGTAATCTCCACTCGCAATCATTACGCCTGCCTTGGTTGCACCGTCGCCGACCAGATATTCCATCTTCCAGTCAACGCCTGTTTGTTCCTGTAGCTTCTTGCCAATAGTCGTACTGCTTGCGAGAATGTCCTTCTTGCCTCCCCCAAACGTGAAATATTTGAAGGTGACTGGGGTGTTATCATTGCTGTCAGGAGAAGTTGATTCCGGGCCGGCTTTATTGCAACCTGCCAGCGTTACAGCGAGTAAGATTACTAGGCTTGTTACAAAGGCTTTTTTTCCAAACATGTAGCAAATGCCCCCTTTACGTATACTTTTCGTTTGTAAGCCTTCTCAATATATCAAGATAGCGCTTTCAACGTTACCCATGAAAATGTACCTTTTGCTTTGAAAAGTATATCCTTCGCTTCAATCCTCTTGCAGTGCCCCTTGATCAAGCGGGAGCCTGATCTGGATATGTGTTCCTTCTCCTTCCCATGACTGGATTTCGAAAGAAAAGCGATCCTGGTAGCATAACTTTAAGCGACTATATGCATTCTTCATGCCGACATGCTCTCCTATATCCGTGTCCTGAGCCAGGTAGCTCTGCAGCTCTTCCAATCTGGCTGGAGACATACCTATGCCGTTATCCCTTAGTCTGATATGGAGCTGGTCCTGTTCAATAGAAACGAATATTTGAATTACGCCTACCTCTGGAGATGATTCAATGCCATGAATACTTGCATTCTCAACAAATGGAAGGATAACCATTTTGGGGATTAGGTACTTCCGTGCCACAGAATCTGCTTCAATGCTGTACTGGAGCTTATCACCAAAGCGGTATTTCTGAATCTGCAAAAAACTCTCAATGAGTTCCAATTCTTCCTTTACCGTCACTTCATTCTGGTTCCAGCTGATTGATTTTCGAAACATTTTGGCCATGTTGTGCACAATTTTGGCAGTCTCCTTCTCGCCTTTGATGAGACTACGCATCCGTACCGATTCGAGGGTATTAAACAGAAAATGCGGATTGATTTGACTATGGAGCGCATGAAGCTGTGCTTGCTGTTGTTTTAACTCCAAGTCTTTCTTCTGAATGTCCGTCAGATATACCTCATGGATCAGGTTATGGATCGTCTCGGTCATTCGGTTGAATTCCATCGTGAGCTGACCAATCTCATCTCTTGCGTCTTCAGGGGGAATGGTCTGAAAATTCTGTGTTTTTACTTTTTTCATATGTTTAAGAATCCGTACCAGTCTGACATGAATGGATCTGGACATGGCAGCGATAATGACGGTAGGCAAGACAAAATTAATGCAAGCAAGCCATACGACAAAGGAACGGGACTTGCGAACCTCCTTTAATACAATCTCTTCCTCCATAACCCCTTGCAACGACCAGCCCTCAAGATAGTTAATGCCTGTATACGTCAGTTCAAACGGAATCGTTTTGTTCGGAAACCGGATCTCGCTGTAACGTTTCCCTATCTGGGCTGTCGGATCATTTGAGAGCTGGATGTACCCTTGCGGATCAAGCAAATACACGTTTCCGTCAAAGCCACTGTTGTGAAAGTGTTCTTTGATCAAATCCATGTTCAGGTCAATTTTGAGCAGCTGCTCTATATTACCGGTATCAAAATTGTCCAATCGTTGAATCAGACTTAACATCTGATCCGCTGCAATCAGTGCAGGGTAAGGCGCGGAGTATGCCTGAAACTGGACATACCAGTTGGAGCTTCGAATGGTATCATTTAAATGTTCAATATAACCGGACGATAAAATGGTCGGATTATCCGTATATACTTGGTACCAGCGAATTCCCTCACTCAACTGACCGGAGAATTCCCCTTTTAGATACGAATTATAGGCAGCGATATACTCGAAATGACTTTGAAACTGTCGGGAGAGTGTATCATTGAACACAGGATCAGCATATAACGAATGGGTCAAGCCAACACCCTGATCAATGGTTGCACGCAGGTCGTTCTTCAGATTGTTTAAGGTCATGCCGGCATCACGGGTTTTCTGACTGCGGATATTATTCGTTGTCACGTTGTAGAACACCACATTGGTGACGACGATAGGGATGAACACGGAAAGGACGTACATGAGCAGCAGCTTGTCCCGAAGCTTCATATAATTCAGGTTCCATCGTTTCATCGTGCACCTCGCTGGTCATTTTTTTTAATCCGATTACGATATTCTGTAGGAGAAAACGTAACAAGCTTCTCAAACTGCGTTACAAAATAATCCGCATTCTGAAATCCTACACGTGCAGCGACCTCGTACATTCTCAGGTCCGTCTGGCGCAACAATTTCTTCGCTTCCTGGATGCGCAGGCTGAGCAGATACTCATTAAAATAAAGGTTGTAGCTTTTGCGAAATAATCGTCCAAGATAGACGGGATTCATATAAAACAGCGCAGCAATGCTTTTGAGGCTGATGTTTTCGGTATAATGTGTATCAATATATCGCTTGATCTTGTGTATATCCCCTTTGGACTGCTCACTTCGTAAAAGAGAGATATAACTCTCGGCTTCCTCGAGTGCATGTAGAAAAGCATTCTTCAATAAACGCAGATTCCAGCCGTCATGACCTTGTTCCGCCAACTCTTTAAGTTGCTGCAAACCTTGATCATTACCACCCATTTCTTTGGCCACAGCCAATATGCCCGTTATAGAGCGCATAAGAGACCCAGTTACAGCCTGAGGTGAGAATCGATTTACTTGAAACAATTTGAACTTATCCTCTACAATCTTATGGTAAGCAGGCCGATTCCCTTCTTCCAAGCTCAAGATTAATTGATCTACCTCGTCCTGATATACATTGAAAACGTACAGCGGTTTATCCTTGATCTCCGTATACTGCACGACACCACCCTCTTCTGCAAATTTATGTCTGGCTGCTTCTTTTGCCTCCTGATTGGATTGCGGGACGTCGCCTATTTTTTTTACAAGGGTTCCAGCGTAAAGCCCAATGTCCAGATTAAGCCGCTTGCTCAGTTTCATATGAATATCATGCAGCTTATCCCGTATCGTAGAGTCTTCCTGATCATGTTCATGCCACAACAACAGTAAGGCAAATCTGCTGCTCTGTTGCTCAATGACGAATATATTGGATAAATCGACCTCCAGACACTGCACTGCTGCACGTAGCTCCTCTATGGTAACCTTTCTTTCTGCTAATCCCTTCTGAAGTTCAAGCAGAGCAACGAGCAGACTGGACGTACACTGGATTCCGAGAACCTCGGCATACCGATGCTCATCTTCCTTCCGTACTTGACCTTTGATCATGTCCTCCAGTATGAGATTGCTGGCCTGTTCTTCAGGCAGGAGGAGATGTTTTCTTTTATTGCTTATCCGGTTAGCCGACTTCAACAATGTTGCTGTCATTTCTTCATCATCCACAGGTTTCAGAATATAGTCATGAACTCCATACCGGATGGCCTGCTGTGCATATTTGAAGTCATGATAACCACTAATGATAATGAACACCGGTTCCAGATGTGGCAATTTCTCTACGGCACGTATAAGTTCCAGTCCATCCAGGATTGGCATCCGAATATCCGTAATGACTACGTCAGGTTGCAAGCATTCCACCATCTTCAGTGCCTCCAGTCCGTTCTCTGCTTCTCCGATAATCTCCATATGAAGCTCATCCCAGTTAATGAGTTCATGCATCCCCTTTCGAACAAAAATCTCGTCATCGACCAAAATTACTTTTAACATCCTTTCGACCCCTTTCTTCAAACGAAAATAAACCGCCGGAAGCATGTACTCCTATCGGCGGAATCCAGTATATTTCATGCTGTAAGTTCTTCTTGATGGGCACGGCCAATGGCTTCGCATACCTACGCCTGGAAATCGTTTACATAATTCTGTTTAAATATGTAAGAATGCTACCATTTTATAGGTTCCCCCTTGCAAGTTCATTGCACAGATCGTTATATTTATTGCGCGAAAAGACAATGAGATGATGAGCTTGCGAAAAAAAGTCGCTGATTCACTTAGAATCAACGACTTGTACATGGCCTTTTCTGGGCCCAATGAATTCACTCATGCTCTGCGGCTGCATGAGATGTATGCTTGACTCCATCGTCTGCATAATGCCAGTAATCGCCAGCAAGTCCTTCGATGATCGATCCGCTGGCCCAAGGCATCAGGCAAAACCAGGTGCTGGCTGGTGAGCCATCCGCATACTTTTCGGTGACCAACCCTTCCGAGTGACAGAACCGTTCGGACATCCATCCTTTTTTGCCATATCCGAATTCCTGATCATAGCGATTGTAGGTCTGGCAGCCCCAACCGATCGTATCCATCATCCGCTGACGTACATAAGAATCTTCCCGCTGCTGCACATAGTATAATAACTCGTCCACCAGGTTACTGGACATGGGGTGAATGTGCGGATTAGCTACGGAAGTAACACTTCCTCCGGAACTGGACCAATTTAATGTACTGAGCGGCGGAATCTTGACAGGTGAGTTGTAACAAAATTTGAAACTGAACTCATAGCTGATTGCATCTCTCATGTGGTCGAGAAACAGATCATCCCCTGTCAATGCGTGTAGAAACCGAACAGCCTTGATGTAAGCCAGAATGCCTTCCGAATCAACCGCCTTATCCGCATCGAGCGGAGTACCGTAACATTCCATATGTTTGACATAGGTTCCATAATAATGGGCTTCACTTCGTCTCAGTTCATCCAGAGAGGTTAGATCTTGAGTTAGCCAACTGTAATATGCCATGGCCGCAAGACACCAGACTCCACTAAAGGCATCATATTCAAGACCTGCTCCTGTTCGCTCGGACAAAATAGTAGGATATTCTCCATCCGTATTTTTTGTACACTCGAGTCGTTCAAGCACCTGCTTGACATAACCGAACCAGTCATCGTGCCTGTGATTACGAATGCGCTTCTCATAATCGTAACACTTGAGAATATAGAACATCGCCTGCGCGACCAGGTAGGAAGAATGCCCAGGCGTACGCATCCCGTCGAACCACCATCCTTTAATGCTCCATTTGCCGTCCTGATAGGCATCATAAGGTAGACCGGATTCAGGATTCATGGCATGTTCGATAATATTCGTAATGCAGGACAATGCCTGCTGCCGCATGGACTCATTATTCAGACGAAGTGCAGCCAGCAGCATCGGTGCAGCTATAGTCATGCCATTGGTCCAACTGATCGAGATAATTTTGTTGAAACGGAAATTTCCGGTGGCAGTGTCTTCATATACAAACGTGGAGTAATGACGATCTTCTGGAAGCCAGGCATATTCGTGGATGGCATTGGATAGATCCGATACCGTTGTCCGAATGTTGCTTCCTTCTCTTGGCTGCTCGTGATAGCGATCATAGATCGACTCCATCGCGGAATTGATACCAAGCTCCGATGCGGACTCATAGTGGTACAGCTCAAGGACGAGTCCAATCGACTCCCCTGCCTCCAATTCGAAGCAATTCTCCCCGAGGGGAGCTCGCTCATGAACTAGTCTTGATTTGATAAACAGCAAGGGAGCATTCTCATATCCCAACGTGTATCCGACCGTCCCTTTTTCAATGGAACAAGTGAATCCTCCGTATTTTACAAACGTTCCCTTCATCCCTGGATACCACTGCTGCTTCTGCCTTCCTGTGTTGATCCAATAAGGACTTGCGCTTAAACCAAATATCTGGCCTGTATCATAGACAAGTGCGGTCGGGTGAGATAGGCGATCACTTCGGACCATCCACCATGGGGATGAAGGGCGGGACGGATTTCCCTCCCTGATTCTTGGAAATTCATTAGGGACATTTTGCGGGGCTTCACCCCGATTACGCCCATACATAAAAGCAGGCAAAAAGAACCTCGGATTCTGATTGTCAAACGGCAGCTCTACATGAATAACTCCGGCCCAGTGGGTATCACCTTCATTGCAGATACATATACGGGCTTGCCAAGGGTCCTCTGCACTTCCCGTCCCGCCTTCTATATGTACGTCAGCCTTCAGGTCATGCTCGGTCAATGATGTATACTCTACGTTCTCCTGTACTCGGCTTCGTGCCGTGAAAATCAGCTCCATTATTTCCTCCAATCGCGTTGTAAGGTGCTCATTTAGAAAACGCTTGCAAATTTTAATCCCAAATGCTAGGATGGTTACATTTTAAAGGTTCAGCTGTGCAATTTCATTGCATAAATCATTATAATTATTGCGCGAAATAACAAGGAGGTACGTTATATGGATGAATCTCTGGAATACCTGTTCGATCCCATTCAGACTGATCTATTGTATCTTCATCGTATTACCACCTACAACATGGGTACATTCTATCACCGTCATAATGCGTATGAGCTTTATTTGTTCCTACGGGGACATGTGAATTTCTATATTGAGAATCGCTGTTATCATCTGCAGCAAGGCGATCTGCTTGTTCTCAGCCCGCAGGAGATGCACCGTTCCTTTGCGCTGGACAATAATGAATACGAGCGAATTACGATAAATTTGAAAAAGTCATATATAAATCGCCTGTCCACCCCAACGACCAACTTGTCAGCATGTTTTGACTATCGTCCTAAGGGCAAGGGCAATATCGTGCATTTGGAGGAGGAACAACTGCAACAAGTGCTGCAATTAACGAGTGAACTTGAGTATATTCTCTCTTCTAATGATTATGGCGCAGATATCCTTAGAAACAATGTGATTGCGCAACTATTGGTCATAACGAATCTTGCTTTTCAACAAACGGAATTCGTCCCAACGGACATTATGCCCGAACTGGTTCGGAAAACGATGGATTATATTGAATGCAATTTGGTGAGGGAACTGACGCTTGAGCATTTGTCAGAGGTGTTATACACGAACAGCAGCAAAATTAGTCGACAATTCAAGAAGCATACCGGACTCACGATTCGATCATACATTCTGAATCGGCGCATCGAGCTGTCTAAACAGTATTTGACTGAGGGCATGAGTATAACGGAGGCGTGTTATCAGTCGGGTTTTGGAGACTATGCCAATTTCATTCGCAGCTTCACCAAGCAGGTGGGGACTTCTCCTGGCAAGTTTGCCAAAAACGGAATTCTTGCTGAACTTTAATCAAGCACATCTTGAATTGAGGTGAATATATGGACTTCCCAAGATGTGTCTAAAGTCGATGTTCAGCTCTGGAGCAAATGGTTCCACTCTAGAAGCAGTTCTGTTTACCCCTAACTCCACTGATTCCACAAAACAGCCCATTTCTCACTTTTAAGTTCGTAGTAATGTTGGCTTAAATTCTTTTGAAACATCCTCCCTAACACAAAGCTCTAAACAAACTCTTGGGCAAGAGCTTGTACCGATAAAATAAAAAAGCCGCTAAAATAGCGACTTGGGTGGGACCATGTTCTTGTCCTTCAACATTTTCTTTTCCCCTCAGCGAATAAACGGATATTTAGAGAGGGTATTAGTTGTCGGATAATCAAAGGGTCTGTTTGGATATCGACCCGAAGTATTCCACAACTACCTCACGGAATTCGAGAGCAGCCTGCGATATGTACCGACTCCTGTGCCATAACAAAGCGATCTCCCGTACCAACTCATGATTCTCTACTTTGAGATATTTGATATGTTCCCCAGAATACCTTGCTGTACTTGGTATAAAGGCTATGCCAATCCCTGCTTCCACTAGAGAG
This sequence comes from Paenibacillus sp. 7516, assembly GCF_002272715.1. Classification (NCBI taxonomy): domain Bacteria; kingdom Bacillati; phylum Bacillota; class Bacilli; order Caryophanales; family Paenibacillaceae; genus Paenibacillus; species Paenibacillus sp. 7516. The sequence continues at coordinate 141,956 of NZ_NPBI01000004.1, read as the reverse complement.
CTTAGCCTTGCAGGTTCATCGCCTTCATACACATATGTAGGTATAAATCCAGCCGATTTGCATATAGAATCCACCAGATCGCGAGTACCGTAGCCTCTTTTTACCCCAACAAAAGATTCATCCCTTAGCTCAGTCAAAGATATGCTGTTTCGGTCAGCAAGCCGATGCCCTTTGGGAACAGCTACAAGAATCGGGTCGACGAACATGATTTGACATTCAATGTCCTCCCCTCGTATAGGAGGTGAGGACAAGCAAAAATCAACCTCTCCTCTATAAAGAAGCGTAACCATTTCCTGTGTGGTTAGCATTTGCACATGAAATAGGATATCAGGTCGCTTGTTTCGAAACTCTCGAAGGATCTGAGGCAATGTGCTTGCGGTGGTCACCGCCAATTCGAGTGTGCCATGTTCTGGGCTGGACAAATCGCTAATCTCCTGCTTCCCCTGTTCCAATTCAAACAACGCTCTTTCTGCACGGCGATAGAATCTGCTTCCAAACTCATTCAATCGCAGTTTCCTACCTACTCGATCGAATAAAGGGACCCCCAAATCCTCCTCTAAGCGCCCAATCGTTTTGCTTAGTGATGATTGAGTGACATGCAGACTTCGTGCTGCTTCGGTCATATGTTCCAAACGAGCTACCTCGAGAAAATATTTCAGTTGTAGAAGTTCCATTTCACACCCTCCCCTCATTCCCTTGAGTCAATGAAATCATAACATAAAATGCATTGGAATAAATAAATGATTTCAAGTACGATGATGACACAAATATACAGAGTGGGGGATTGAAATGAGTATTCGCAGTAGGTGGTTGATGATTGCCGTTGGACTAGGGATTCTATTGAACCCATTGAATTCTTCAATGGTTTCAGTTGCTATTCCAAAGCTGCAAAATGTGTTCCATCTCGACTTTACAGTGGTATCCTGGATTATTTTTTCGTTCTATATTGCGAGCGCTATCGCTCAACCGATCATGGGAAAAGCCAGCGATTTATTCGGTAGGAGGAGGATATTTCTTAGCGGACTTGTTGTATCCTTCGCTGCATCATTATTAGCTCCACTATCCCCAAACTTTGGATGGCTCATCGTATTCCGCATTGTGCAATCCATCGGAACAAGCATGATGGTTGCGGTTGGAATGGCCATTGTGCGAATTCATATTACGGAGAAACAAGCAACTGCACTGTCAATGTTGTCCATATTCCTATCCGGAGCGGCAGCAATTGGCCCCTTTATTGGCGGGGTCATCATTCACTGGTGGGGCTGGCCTGCTATCTTTTTGGTTAATATTCCTTTCGTGGTAACAAGCTTTTTATTAGCTTGGAGGCATATTCCTAAGGATGATCCGTCTACGACATCCGTTGCTCGCAACATGTCCTTTCGCAAATGGTTTGATTTGATTGATGCATCAGGAGTTCTACTATTCACCGTGGGTCTCGTTGCTCTGCTCGTTGGATTATTGTCCGCAAAATCATCTGGTCAGATTTCATTTAATAACGTTATTGTCGGACTGATTGGCTTCGTTGGACTTGCAGCTTTCGTGCGACATGAGTTAAAAGCGAAGGCACCCTTCATTCCTTTACGCACATTCGCAAAATATCCTGCAATGACTTGGATCAATGTCGAATTCATGATCGTTAACCTGCTTTTTTACTCTCTCTTTTTCGGGCTTCCATCCTACTTGCAAATCGTACGTCATGTCAGCGAGTTCCATACAGGGATGCTCATGCTAAGCTTAGGATTGTGCTCGCTCATTGCTTCTCCAATAGCAGGTCGATGGATCGATAAATCAGGACCCAGGCCAGCATTGCTTATGTCCGGAATGCTGATGACATTGGGGTCCGTGTGGATCACGACACTGGATCAGACTTCACCGGTTATCAGTGTGTGTCTGGCTTTAGCTGCTTTCGGTATTAGTAACGGGTTGAACAGTGTTGCTATGCAAGCGGCCTTATTCAGAAGTTCACCAAAACAAATTATAGGTGTAGCATCTGGAGTATTCAATACCTCAAGATACCTGGGAACCATTCTCTCTTCTTTACTGATTAGCATTGTAATGGGAGATAACTTCAGCTTCGAAGGATTTCGAATACTTGGGATGATCCTGACGTTAATTGCCTTGTCAATTGTATTCATAAATTGGCGGCACAAGGAGACAGGACAGTTGCATGAGTCCTAGTTATCGGACAGATGTAAGTTATCCTTCGTTACCTCAAGAGAAAGCGGCAGCTGATCGTGAAAATCGGCTGCCGTAATATCTTGTTGAATTAACGTTTCCCGTTAGTATAATGACGGCAGGGTAATCTTATCATCTATTCATTAACGATATTTGCCGAACCAACTTATTGTCTTTATTGAAAAGAGCAACTTCATTCAAAGATACCCATTGTAATTTTCCGAGATGTTGAGCATAAGCCCATTCGTTTGGGCGATCCCAATGCCTCTGTACGAAGAACTTCTTGATCTGATTTATCAATGACAATTAAGTTACCCATTACAAAAGTTACTTCATGCACAATATATAAACCTGCTTTTAATCTTCTGTCAGGACTTGAAATTAGTTTTCTCCAAATCCATTCGTTTCTCATATCTGCTTCAATTACTTTTGAGAACGCCTGCTCGAAAGAATCTGAATCCCATCCCTTTTCAGGAATGACCTTATGAAGCCCTTTTCTTAACAAATCAAATGTCACTTGTTTCTTTTGTTGATCATTCATCAAGAAAAATGAATCAACAGGAAATTGTATTTGCGTTTCGCAAACTCCTCCATAGGTAACTACTCTAGGATCAGTAACTTCAGATACACAACTAATTAATACCTTCCATGCATCATTCGTTTTATATTTTCCAAAATAACGTTCGTAAAGAGAAGCAATGCAACGTATTTCATCTCGGAATTGCACTCTTTTTCTTCTCCAATTGACTTCATTATCTTCAGCTGTTCTTATGACCGACCGGCTCCTACACGACATTGAAGTAAAGTTCTCCTGTTAGTTGAATCATTTCATTGATTTTGCTAAAGCGATCATTTCCTCTTTAGTTAATTCTCCACTGTCAATTTCAATAAAAGTATCATTGCGGACCCATCGTAGGTATCCACCTGGTACATGGTTAACCCATGGTTCATAACGCCCTTCAAATCCATTTATGTTAATTTTCTCACCACGTTCACTAAACTTAAAATTCTCGACTACAGTTCTTGTTGTACTTGTTTGGTTATGAACATCAATAGTAGTAATAACTCGGTTTATTTTATATTCAACCGCCTTATGTTCTTCAATTCCAAATAAATATGTCTTTCCTGATTCATCAAAGAAATGAAGTTTAACTTTTGAAACGGATTGACCTGGAATAAACGGATATGGTTCCTTAATTTCCAATCTATAGATTTGATCTAAAGAAGAAGGTGTAAATATTTTGAAGTCTGTAACAAGTTTCAGCCTGTCCAATTCAACATTTGAAAAAGCTAACGTAGGTTTAGCTGATACAATGCGTTGGTTAGTGTTGATTTCAACAGAAAATATAAAAATGAAAATCAATGAAATAATCCATTTAAACAAAGACATTCCCTCCTCGTTGAGGATATTATGCCCTTGTTAAATTTAACTAACCTGCCTGTTAGTTGAATGAATTGAAGGGCAAGATACGATTAGATACGCCTAACCGGCAATGGGACCATGTTCTTGTCCCTCGACACCCGCTAAATATTCTTCTATGGACATTTCTCAATACCACGACGATATTACAACAAAAAACCGTTAATATTAAAATTAACGGTTTTAAAAATTCGATATTTTTACATATGAATCAACTATTTTTTGAGATTTCACTCGATGTAGTTTATTTGCTTATTGATAACTATACTTGAGAGCTATATTGGGGAACGATTGATATCTCATCTCAATGATTTCTGTCCCGAGAGGAACACTGATCTCCTCACTTCTCTTCCCTGCTATTTTCCATAAGCGCAAAGAAAGACACGTACGCCTTCTGTGATGATACGTTTGGTTTGCTCCTCCTCCAAATCGCCTGCTTTTATCGGTTGATCAAATACCAACAAAAACGTTAAGGCAGCAAAGTGCTTTGTAGCTATTACAGGATCTGGCACAGCGAGCAGTCCGGCTTGTCCAAACTCGGTAAACCTCCTGATTATCCCCTCTTCGGTTGCGTTATCGAGCTTTTCCAAAAACGATCCTGGCAGGTTGGCGGCTTCCATTGTAACCAGACGCATCAAAGCGCTGTAATCGGACGAACCCTTCGCAGAAGCTACAAATTTTTCGCAGAATAAGATGAGGGCCTGCTCCAGATCCTCGAATTCCAAGAGGTAGTCTGATATCCCTTGCTTGATCATGTCCAGAACCGCCTCACTGGTTTCTTCCACAACAGCAAGCAGCAAGTTCTGTTTGTCCCCATAATAATCATAAACGGTCCGTTTGGAAACTCCCGCTTTAGCTGCGACTGCATCAACGCTGGAGCGATCAAACCCATCTGAAAGAAACAGGTCTCGTGCTGCCGCAATAATTTTAGCTCGTTTATCTAAGGAGCCTTTGCGGATTTTTTTGTTTACCGTATTATCCATCCTTATGTTTCCCCCCTACAGGTATACTATCAAAAATGAGTTCCACTTTACAAACTACACTGCACGGTGTAGTATAATCAATGCAGCATATCAATATCAATGATCAAGGAGGAATTTATCCATGAAAACCGCTCAGTCTTTTGTTGATGTTCTCATTGTCGGGGCTGGACCAACAGGTCTTACACTTGCCTGCGACCTTGCCCGTCGAAACGTCGACCATCGTATTATTGAACGAAGCGCCTTATATAACGTAGCGTCTCGCGCCAAAGCAATCCAGCCCCGCTCGCTTGAGGTTGTTGATGATTTGGAGGCCGTTCGTTACATTATGGACACAGGTGTTGTGGATTTGCCTGTTCGTTACTATACCGAAGATGGCAGGAGTGTCGACAAGCCTGCTATTACCGTTGCAGCCAGCGCGAAACTGGAGACACCCTATCGTGATCCGGTCTGGATTGCTCAGTATGATGTGGAAAAAGCATTGCGCGAACGCTATGCGGTGCTTGGCGGTCAAGTCGAGTTGGACGTTGAAGCTGTAGGGCTTGAACAGGATGTGGATGGTGTGACGGTAACCTTGAATACACCGCTAGGAGAAGAGCACATTCGCGCACGTTATGTCGTCGGCGCTGACGGGGGCAAAAGCAATATCCGCAAGTTTATTCACTTACCGCTGGTTGGGGAAACACACGATGATGAGCGATGGTATCTTGGCGATGTACGACTGGAAGGGTTGGATCGCGATCATATTCATATCTGGACATCTTCGGAGGGGATGGTCGGGGTGACACCACTGCCGGAATCCGATATTTGGCAGCTGCAGGCTACAATTCCGGCAGACATCGAAGAACCAGAGCAGCCATCGATAGAGGCGTATCAAGCCATGTTTGACCGTCGGGCCGGGGCAGGACTTGTTCGGCTCACGGAAGCTTCCTGGCTTTCCATCTACCGGGTCAATGTCCGTATGGTTGAATGTTACCGTAACGGCCGGGTCTTCCTTGCCGGCGATGCTGCTCATGTTCATTCGCCGGCCGGCGGTCAAGGCATGAATACAGGGATGCAGGACGCGTACAACCTCGGCTGGAAGCTGGCGACTGTCATACGCGGAGCAGACACCGCCTTGCTCGACACTTACGATGAGGAGCGTCGCCCTGTTGCTCAAGCCGTGCTTGAGGACAGCACGAAGAAGATGAAAGATGTCATAGGAACGGCGACTGAAGGCGGAGGGTTGTCCCAATCGTTGAGTACCATATCCGACGATCTGACGAGTGGGCTTCTCATTTCCTATCGGTCAAGTTCTCTTACCCGCCCGTCTGCTCGCAGGAATGTTACCCGTTCATTGCCCGGGGATCGTGCTCCTAATGCCGAGGGTCTGCAAGGTACAGGGTTTGCAGGAAGTGTATTTGACCTGTTGCGCGGCTCACACTGGACTCTTTTGGCTTTTGTAAACCGTACAGATCATCTTTCTTTGGAAAACTTCGCCTACGACGAACTCCATGTGCATTGCATCCTTCCATCGCATGCGGAAAAAGTGGAAGGAATAATAGATACCGAAGGGAATACCTATCGGATTTACGATGCAGCAAGTAATGAACTCGTATTGATTCGTCCCGACGGTTACATCGCACTGCGGGCCTCTATTAATGATACCGCATCGCTTTCGAATTATTTGAATTCCATTTATCGCGCAAATTGATTTGGTCAAGGCCAGCGGAATTTGTTTCAACATCTCATATGGTAGCATAGGAAGACTCAACCGTATGGTCGACAGGTCTCCCTCCATTCATCTTCAGCGTCAGCATTTGATCAGCAAAAAGGAAAAAGAAACAGCGGCATTGTAGGACACAAAATCCTAGAATGCCGCTGTACGTTCCCTGTTCGTATATCAATACATCATCTCTGCAGTACAGAGGAGTTAATGAACAATGAGAACTGGGCAATTTGCCAGCTGTGAAACCTTGTGGCTGACACTTCCAAGCATTATTTCTTTTATGCCGCTTAGCCCACGGCTTCCAATAATAATGAGTTGCTGCTCAGTATCCCTTGCATATTTTAATATTTCATGTGCAGGGTTTCCCTTAAGATGAATTGTTTTCGGGTTAATCCCCGCAGATTCTAATTTGGATTTGGCCTGTTGTAATTGTTCCAAACTCGCTTTCTCCATTTCGTTCAATATGTCTTCCAGGAAATTCTCTGGTACATATGTCATGCCATTCGATACATATTCCTGGCTGACATGAATCAAGGTAACTTGAGTTGGTTTGTTGCGGGCTATTTCAACGGTTGCATCGAGGATTTTGTTCATTATTTCATCTTGATCAATGGCCACCATAATGTTTTCAAACATTTTTATCTTCCTTTCCGTGCAGCTCGTAACGATATCGTTTACCAACAATACGGTTTCCTGCTGCTCCTATACCAACTAAAAAGAGTAAGACCGAAGCGCCAAGCAGAATGAAAAGTGGCAGTTTCCAGCTATTTGTCGCATCATGCAGATATCCTATAAGGGCAGGACCAACTGCGGCAAGAAGATATCCGATCGATTGCGCCATGCCTGACAGTTCTGCTGCTTGATGCGCATTTTCAGTACGTAATCCAAAAAACATCATAGACAAACTAAAGGCGAACCCTCCACCAATTCCAAGTATTATGATCCACAACAATATGATATTGGAACTTCCATAAAGAAGTCCGAGCGTTCCTGTCAAAAGCAAAGTGGTTGTGATGCCCACTAACAAACGTTGGCTAGACATTCGCCCAGCAATAACGGGAACAACAAATGTAAATGGAAGCATGGCTAACTGCATGATCGAGAGGTACCATCCTGCTTGGTTGGAATCAATTCCTTGTTGCTTTAAAATTTCGGGCAACCATGCGATCAACACATAGAATACCATTGATTGTATACCCATAAACAAGGTTACTTGCCAGGCAAGAGCAGATCGCCAAACATTCACATCGTTGCTGTCCTTCTGTTGGCTCGTCGTGGCTGTTTGTCTCGTTTGATTTCTTAATTGGGGTAACCAACAGAGGATCGATACGAAGCTTAAAATCCCCCATATTCCCAATGCTCCCTGCCATTTTAGACCTGCGTTCACGGCTAGCGGTACACTGATTCCTGATGCGATTGCTCCACATAAACTCATTGAAATGGAGTAAAGACCTGTCATGGAACCCATTTTATTTGGGAAATCCCTTTTGATAATACTGGGCAATAATACATTACATACGGCAATTGCGAACCCAAGAATTGCAGTTCCTATATACAGATTAGCTGCGCCAGATAAAGAACGTATTACAATACCAACAGTCAGAAATATGAGTGCAATCAAAATGATGCGTTCAACTCCATACGTTCGTCCTAATTTGGGTACCAGAGGTGATAATAAAGCAAAGGCAAGCAAGGGTAGCGTTGTTATGAGGCCGGCTAATGTATTTGAAATTTGAACGTCATCCCTTATGAGACCCACTAAAGGCCCGACTGAGGTCAAGGGCGTACGTAAATTAGCTGCAATCACAATAATGCCGAGAATGATAAATCCTACAGAGGATGGTACGGCTTTTTGTTGGTTCGGCATTCTTCAATTCTCCTTTCTGAATTCATACATATGGTTTGTTTCCTCCTGATTGAAAAAAAGAGACAATAATATCCGCGCGGACAATAAAAGTATATTATAATATATTATTATTTACAATAAATATTATATAATATATTTTTACATCGTTAAAAAACAAAAATACAACTCTGAATTCCCGTCATGGAATTCGAAGTTGTATGATAAGTAGAATTTTGATTTTTAGAAACCATACTTTAAGGAGATATGGAGCACTGTTTCGCTATTCGTGTGATTGGTATAAGAGTGAGGACAATCTGCACGAAAACTGATCGTATCATATTGATTCAATGTGTGAATCTCATCGTTGACTTGAATTTCAATGGAACCCGTCATTACTGTTGCAATTTCAGTTGTATTCACATGATGACCTTCAGGGTGATACGAGCTATTCGGCTGTAAGTAAGCTCGACACATTTCAATACCGTTGCTTTTAAAGACAGGTTCAATGACCCAATTTTTTTGATCATTAGAAAATCGCAGTCCTTCACCTGCTCGATACAAACTAACAGGGTCTTCTGATTTGAACAAAGCCAATAGCGGTAAAGATATGCCTTTTGATATTTTCCATATAATCGCCAACGTTGGATTGGTCTCGCCACGTTCGATATTCCCCAAGGTAAGTTTGCTTACACCTGTTAATTCCGCTAAGTCATCCAAGCTCATATTTTTTTCTTTTCTGTACTTTTTCAAGGCACCGCCCAATTGTAATACCATTTGTTTTGATTCATTGACTTCATCCATTAAATATTCACCTCAACCATAAACTGTTATAGCTAGTATATTGTTTATCTGAATTCTTTTCCATACGATTAGTATTTGTTCTTTCACTGGCTTCTGTTAATAAATGTGTTAGGAAAGCCTCCCTCTTCAATATATAGAAATAATGAATATCGTTCACAAGTAGCTGAGATTTACAACATTTTACTTTATGTTTAAAATGATTTTTTAAGACAAGGGATCAAATCCTTTTTCACTGGAAGTTCTCGTCCTGATCATTGGCCTATCTAACGGGTTTTATTCGAAGAATGATATTAGTTATGAAAGGTGGTTCAGCAATGAAGATTCTAATCGTTGGCAATTTTAACGAGACCTCAAAATCAAATATTGCAAGGTTTTTTCCGCAAGACTGGAATGTTGTAATTGTGCCGCCCGGACAATAAATGCTGCATCATATTGAAGATTGCCAGGTAATCATCCCTGAACATATTAAAGTGGATCACAGCCTGCTTTCTGCCGCAAAAAAATTAAAATTGGTACAGACGGGTGCGGGATTTGATAATGTAGATGTTCCTGCCTGTACACAGCTCGGCATTTGGGTCGCTAATGCTGCAGGAGTGAATGCACAGGCAGTGGCCGAGCACGTAATGGCAATGATATTGTCTTTTTATAAAAACATACCGTTTCTTGATTCGTTCATGAAAAACAAGATGGATGAAAATCAATTGGACTATACAGGGAGTGAATTAAAGGGCAAAACGATTGGGATTATCGGTTTGGGTGCTATCGGAAAAAAAGTAACTGCGTTTTGCAAGGTTTTTGATATGAATGTGCTGGCTTATGCGAGAAATGCCAATGTACAATCCGATGGTTTTGTGAGAATGACGGATTTCGATACTCTTGTAAGCACAGCGGACATCGTCACTGTACATATTCCTCTGAATCAGCAAACCAAACAACTGATCAACAAAGCGGTATTCAAGAAATTGAAAAATACCACACTGTTTATCAATACAGCCCGCGGCGGGATTGTCAACGAAACAGACTTGATTGATGCATTAAAAAACGGGGATATTGCAGGCGCATGTCTGGATGTGTTTGAATCTGAACCGCTTCCTATGGACAGTGAGCTCCGTAATCTGGGTAATGTAATACTCACCCCCCATACAGCAGGAATGCCTGATGGTCGGAAATTTCATAAAGAAAGATATGATTTCTTTATAAAGAATATAAAACGTGTAGAAAATGGTAAAGAGCCTGAAAGCAAGCTCAATCAGATATTGTAGTTTTGGTGCAATAAATAAATGAGCTATCGGATGCATTTCGAGTAAAAAAACTCGTGATTCTTGGCGTGGCATCCGCGAATTTCATCTTCTTCGTACGTCTACGATTCGAACTCATTACTGACCTAGCAATGTCCTCAATCTCAATGGGCAAGTACAGATGTTGTTCTTTGAGATATAAGACTCTTTAGACGCTTGGCTATCCTTTTTGTTAGAGGTTAGTTTAAAAAAGCGCCCACCGCATCGGGGCGCTTTTTGTTCTTTGTCACTTCATTATAAAAGTTCAAGCATCGTTTTAACTTTGGAGTTTAACTTTAAAGAGTTAAGGAGAAGTTGCAATGCTTCGGCTCTTGAAGCTGTGCTTTTAGCATTGAGGTCCCCATTTCCATTCCCTTTAATAACACCGGCTTGGGTTACGATTTGAATCGGATTGGAGTTATCAATCTTGTTTTGGATTACCCCTTGTAAATCAACGATCTTGCATAGAATTACGGCCATCACTTCACGTGTAGAACAAAACAGATATAAACTCTAAGCAAAAAAAGAAGGTAAAAATGGAGCAGAGCTAACACAGCAAACTGCTCCAAGATGATGTTGTTTAAACATACGTTTCCCCTTAGCTGAAAAACAGATTCGGACAACTAATTCAAATTAAGGCAAGATTTTACGAAAAATCAAAGGTAAACGAACTAGGTTTACTTACAACCCTTTGAACGATTGAGAACAACCGCGTAGCAATATCACCTTTAACATTAAGCCTATACCCACCTCGAACTCTATCCACAAAGCCGAGTTCAATGCAATCTATTATTATTTTGTCAAAATTCATGTCCGCGGGTAGACGTGAGCGAAGTATCGAATCCTCTACTGGAGTGAAGTCAGGCTGTAAGTTTTCATTATTAAGCAATAACTCATTTAGCACTGTTATAATATCCGCAGGTAAAATGTTCATTGGAAATTCAACTGATTCATGCATTGCTTCGGTGGCTTCGTTTAAAAAAAGTGATGTAGCGATGCAAACTAATCTATCTTTTGCCCACAAACCCAATCCAGATGGACCTAACTGGATTTGAGTTAGTGATGGATTAGATGCTGGTACTGGTGCGTTTTGAGATGTTGCAGCAATGACCTCACCCAGAAAATTTATTTTTTGTTCTTGGGTCATCATCCGAAGTTCCATCCTAATTTGAGGAAGCATGGCTTGCAGATTACTAACTATTCCATGCAAAAAGTCTGTTGTGCATTCAAATACGGTTGCCAACTTCGTTATAAGAGATATGTCCGGTAAAGAGTCCCCTTTTTCCCATTTGGAAACTGCCTGTGCACTAACATTTAGTAACAGCCCTAATTGTTCTTGTGTCATACTTTTACTACGGCGAAGCTGACTGATTCTTTCACCCAAACCATTAGCATTCGCTTGCATGGTTTCTAACACCTCCCATGAATTTATACATTAATTATAATCGTGTCTTTTTTCCGATTGTATGGAGGTGTGTTTTACAACTAAAACACTGGTTGAATTTCTGTATTCACGGTTGAACAAAAGAAGTTCATATTGAGCTATCGTTTTCCGATAATTCAACTAATTAGAGGAGATAAAGCGTTTCTGGTCTTCTGTTACCTGTAACTCAATACATTCAATAAAGTTTTCCCACGTTATTTCTCTAAATTCCATTAACCATCATCCCCCATTTGGCTCTCTGCCCTATAGTCTACAAAAATCGAAAAATAATAAAAACCTTACAAAGTATAGTGATTTTCATTCAACTAACCTGCTCGTTAGCTTAAAAAAGCAGCAGATCCCCTTGATCTGCTGCTTTCTTGCTCTGATTGTGCCATCACTCTCGGACATATACTTAACTAATAACATTACCTCATCACCTTTTACTCCAGCTGGTTATTGGTTGTAAGTAATCCCGTTCGAAGTGCATTTTTGACAAATACCCAAGTACTTTAGATCTATTTTGTAAATATATCAGCGATAAAATTTAATTAATAAGCGAAACTAGCGTTTTTATTTCGTTATTTATGGATAAGATGTTTCTCCAGATTTTCTCATTCAATATTCCATCTTCATTCATTAATTGGCTCTGCTGCAGTGATAGATCTTTATAGAGAGAAGACAGCTTTTTCAAAAGATCCATCTGTTGTATTGTGGGTTTATTTTCTTTGAATGTTTCGTAAATCCAGTCACTCGTATTGGGACCGTTGAGCAGATGTTGATACTTGTAATCAAGAGCAACATATAAGGCATCGGATTCATAACCGTAAAGTGTGAGCAAGGACCTTACAAATTCAGTTTCAAGCTTATTATTCTCCACTGCGTAGGTCAACGTATCGCTAATCCGCAGTTGCGTTTGCCATATTACTCCGTTTAATAAATATATTTTTTTGAGATTATCGCTTTGTTTTTCCTGGAACCTTTCTTGGACTACGTATGCTAAAACACAGATAATGATCAAAATGCCAAAGATATATATGATCTTTCTTTTCAAGTGAACACCCCGTTAAAATGAATTGCCCCTATCTTCCGTTCCTTTTGTTCCTCAGAGAAGAAGTATGCCTCAGTAACTCCATCGAAGTCCAGCGGAAACACTCCCCAGAATTGAAGTTGTTCTCTTGATCATAATCCATCCTTTAGCCTGTTAGTCGTTCTTAAGAGAACGCAAAAAAAGAGCAAGCCATCTTTTGGATGACCTACTCCCTATCTTCATTTAAAGCCTCCTCTTAATGACATTGCCAAAGAGGGGTATTTTTTGTTATTAGTATTGGTTCGATTGTCCGCCATCAATAGGAATGACAGCACCATTAATAAATTCGGATTCGCCGGATAGCAGGAAGGCAACAAGACGGCCTACTTCTTCAGGTTTACCAAAACGTCTCTTAGGGTTTACGCTAACAAATTCTTTGCCGGCTTCTTCCCATCCTTCTTCGCCACCGATTTGTTTAAGGGAACCGACAACCATCGCAGTCATAATTGCCCCTGGAGCGATAGCGTTGATGCTCAGGTTATATTGTCCGTATTCGATTGCTGCATTTTTCGTCATACCCGATACAGCGTGTTTACTTGCGACGTATGCCGCCTGATTCAGAACTCCGCGAATCCCGCCAACAGATGCAACATTGACAATGGAACCGGATTGTTGCTCTTTCATCACTGGAAGAACGTATTTCATGCCATAAAAGACACCTTTAAGGTTAATATCAATGACTTTGTCAAACACTTTACTGTTATATTCGGCTGTAGGAGCCTGAGTACCTTCGATCCCCGCATTGTTGTAGAAGCCATCGATGCGACCAAACTTTTGAACCGTATCAGCTACATATTTTTGAACTGCTTGCTCATCAGATACATCAGCAGTAAGAAGAAGAACTTCTGCCTCAGGTGCAACTTCCAGAATCAATTTCTTGGTCTCTTCAAGTGCAGGTTGATTCAGGTCAACGAGAGAAAGCTTGGCACCCTCTTTTGCGATTTCAAGTGCCGCTGATTGTCCAAGACCTGAGCCTGCTCCAGTAATTAAAACAACTTTTGATTCAAAACGTTTACTCATGATCCATACTCCTTTATTAAGTGAATTAACGAAATGTTCGTCTATTTTAGATGAGAATAGAATTCTCAATAAAATACTTACATTGGCAATAATAAATCACAAAAAATTCACTTACAATAATCAAACACCATCCAAAGTGTCAGCTAAACAACGATTTATACTCATATGTTCACCCAAGTAAGCAAAAATAAACATTTGTAATCGATTATGTTGAAACTGTCATTCTCATATGCAAAGCTTTCCATTCAAAAAAAGTCACTCAGGAACAAATCCTGAGTGACTATCGGCTATTCTGGCAATCACAATGCAAGGACGTCGGAAGGAGTCCAAGTGTATATTGAAGTGTGAGCTTGACGCATTTATAATGAAGTCCCCCTTTATAGCTTATCTTGGCTAGTGTTCTGATTAAGGTTATTTGAGTATAAAATCGTTCAATACCTTGCTTCGTTGACAAATAGAATCGCAATTGATAGCATAACCTGAGTTACAAAAGACAAGGAGGTTATCCCTATTCAACCCCGACAACGCCAGGAGAATGAGCGAAGCGAGCTGCGAGAGAAACGTCGTTTAAGCATCATTCAAGCTGCCATTTCTATTTTCACACAGCAAGGATTCGAAAAGGCTACCATGCAGGAAATTGCCAAGGCTGCAAGCCTTGGCGTAGCTACTGTATTCCGCTATTTCCCCAAGAAAGAGCATTTGATTGTTGCTGTTGCTTCATATATTGTTCAGTCCGAAGTGGTTATCTTTGAAAAGATTGTGCATGGAGAAGGAACATGTTACGAGAAATTAAACGAAATATTTGACACCCTGATTTTCTTTCAGCAAGCTGAGCATCAACAAAACTCCAAGTTGATAGAAGCCTTTGAATGCTACGTGGCGCTTTCCAAAGAGCCTGTAGAGCATATGGAATTGTATCAAACGGAATATAGCAAAATTATTGCTCTGTTTACCGAATTGGCAGCACTGGGAGAACAGGATCGTTCGGTCCGTGCCAGTTCAAATTCCGTCAACATTCTACTTACGATGATGAATGTATTCGGAACATTTTCCAAGAAAATGTCCATGCTGGAAGGTATCGATGCATTCAACACTCGCGTTGACCCATCCGAGCAATTCAACTTACTGAAAGGTCTTTTTCTAGATTCTTTGAAACCTTGACTTCAATGACGTTTGAATGCTTAACTGATTCCTAAAATGTTAAGGAGAAGGCACTGCAGTTGTGGGCAGCCCCCTCATCCCCTACTTTTTACAGCTGGTGAGTATCACTATCGTCGATTCACTCCTGAGGAATATCTGAGATACGATCGGTGAGTAGACGGAACTTAGCCATGTTTTTCACTAGTAACTGTCTTTCCGGTAATGGTTTGATCAAAACCACTGGCGGCTTTATGGTTTTCTCTCATAACCGATTCGCCTTCTACATCGATGTTAGGTAACAAACGATCAAGCCATGCAGGAATATACCAGGCGCTTTTTCCAAGAAGGGTCATTATCGCTGGCACAAGTGTCATACGCACAATGAAAGCATCCACGAGTATGCCAAATGCCAGGGCTAATCCCATAGATTTGATAATGGTGTCCTCTGCAAAAATAAAGCTGGCAAACACGGCAATCATAATCAAGCCTGCAGCAGTAACGACAGGCCCACTATGGTTTATCCCGCTTTTTACCGATTGTCTTGCATCTCCAGTATGAGTGAAGTCTTCACGCATTCGGCTGACAAGGAACACCTCGTAATCCATGGCAAGTCCAAACAGAATTCCAGTGACGAGAATGGGAAGGAAACTAAGCACCGGTCCAGGCTCAGGGATACCGAACATACTGGCCAGATAACCGTCCTGAATGACCCAGACAATAAAACCGAGTGTTGAACCTAGTGTGAACAGAAAACCAAGTACAGCCTTAATCGGTACAAGCAATGATCGGAAAACGAGCATGAGTAGTACAAAGGCCAGACCAACAATCAATAAAGCGAACTTAGGTAATGCCTGTTGCAATTTCTCAGAAATATCAATGTTTACCGCAGTTCCACCAGTAACCATAATCTCGACTTGTTTATTGTTTTGTTGATCGGCTTTTTCGCGTATGGTCTCCACCAGTTCAGTCGTACGAATGTCGTGCGGGCCTGTCTTAGGTAACACTGTAATGATGGCTGCATTTCCCGATGGACTCGGTATTGCAGGTGTCGCACTAGAGACATTCGGTAGATCGCTGATGTAAGCCGTTGCTTGAGCGATTGCTGATTGAGGATCCTCACTATTTTTAGCTTTAGCTACAATAACGAGTGGGCCGTTGAACCCTTCACCGAATCCTTCAGCCATGAGATCATATCCACGACGCTCAGTCGTTTCTGTCGATTTCAGGCCATTGTCCGGCAAGCCCAGCTGCATATGCAGAAAAGGCAAAGTACATATGATTAAGACGGCAATACATAGAATGGTAGTAAGCCAAGGCTTTCTAGTGACAACTCGACTCCATGCGTTTTCGTTTGTTTTCTCCTTTTTGCGCCCAGACCATTTTCTCAGCCAACGATTTTCGCAAGAAGGACTAATGCGGTCCCCTGCTGCAGCTAATATGGCTGGTACGAGAATGATCGCAATGAGGACAGCTACAAATACGCTAATAGCAGCCGCTAGTCCCATCATTGTAATGAAAGGGATTTGTACGACGGATAAACCCACTAGCGCAATAATTACAGTCAGTCCTGCAAATACAACCGAGCCTCCTGCTGTTGCATTAGCCTGAGCGATGGCTGTTTCTCTGTCATATCCTTCTGCCAACTGCTGACGGTACCGTGACATGATAAATAGTGCATAATCAATACCGACTGCTAAAGCAAGCATGACTGCTAATGTAATGGAGAAGGATGACATCGATACGAAATTAGAACCAATAATTACAGTCATCAGTCCAATTCCGAGTCCTATGACCGCTGTAAGTATGGGTAGTCCTGCTGCTAAAAACGAAGTAAACGTGAACGCCAAAATCATGAAGGCAATAAGGATACCAATAACTTCGGATATGCCTCCAACTTCTATTTCAGAAAATGCAACACTGCCTCCTATCTCTGTTTGAATCCCTTCCTTACCGAGCCACTCTGCAATGTTCAACACATGCTCTTTCGAGTTCTCATCCACTTCACTGGCAGGTTTGGAATACGTAATGTCCGCATAACCAATCTTTTTATCTGCGCTGAGCGTCATTGACTCAAACGGGCTAGCTACAGATTTGACTGATAAATCTGTCTTTACATCTTTCAAGGCTTGCCGAATGTAATTTTTGTTTGCCTCGGAAGTCAATGTATCATTTTTCGCTTTGAAAATGAGCCTGATCTGACCACCGTCATCTGATGATGGGAACTCTGAGTTTAGGATTTTCGCTGCCTGATCCGACTTCGTTCCTGGTATAGTCATTTCACCGGTAAACGAAGTACCCATACCAAGTCCTAAAGATGCAAGCACAATAAGAAATGCTAGTCCCATCGTTATTACCATTTTCCGATTTCTCGTTGACCAACCCCCGAGACGATATAACCATTTTGCCATAGCTTATTTCTTCCCCTTTCACTTCCACAAAAATCCTAGAGCTGCCTAAGGAAACGCTCTGTACCCCCATAGTAACGAAATAAAAACAAAAAAAAATCGTACGAAAGGGCAAGCCTTTCATGTACGATGGGGCATAGAAGGGATAGGA
This sequence comes from Paenibacillus sp. 7516, assembly GCF_002272715.1. Lineage (NCBI taxonomy): Bacteria > Bacillati > Bacillota > Bacilli > Caryophanales > Paenibacillaceae > Paenibacillus > Paenibacillus sp. 7516. The sequence goes on along the minus strand of NZ_NPBI01000004.1, from coordinate 124,520 downwards.
CAAAACGGGCATACCATTATTTTATCTTTGATTACGAAAGAGTGCCTTACAAGTTACAAGTGTAAAATCCCCTTTTCGACAGCTACTGCAACAGCTTCTGATCGTGAATTGACTCCAAGTTTGTTGTAAATGTTGGTGAGGTATGCTTTTACTGTTCTCTCGGCAATACCCATATCAAAAGCAATATCTCTGCTGCGTAAACCACGAGCCACGGCTTGTAAAACGAATAACTCTCTCTCACTAATCAGGGCTGACTCCTTGTCAATTAATAGTTGTGGCTGTGTTTTGGATTCTTGAGAAGACTTCGCATGAAACGCAAAGACTCTTGACGTTATTTCAGGTTGAAGCAGTGTTTCTCCACGAATGGCAGAATCCAACGTTCGAAATAATTGTTCTCGGCTCGTATCCTTGAGCAAGTACCCTTTGGCTCCAAGGGAAAGTCCCTCGATCATCAAGTCATCTTCGTTGTATGTCGTTAAGATAATGACAGGTATACGAATGTGTTGCTCGTTCATACGTTTCAAAGTATCTAAACCACTGAGTCCCCCCGGCATATTTAAGTCCAGTAGAATGACATCAGGCTGTTTGTCTAACATAATTCGTATAGCTTCTTCTCCTTCCTCAGCCTCTCCGACAATTAGATAATTGTCACTGGTCTCCAATATTAATTTAAGTCCTTCACGCACCACCCAATGATCATCTACGATGAGTATGTTATATTTCATTCAGACTTCTCCTTTTTCAGTGGAACACGAAACAAGATAGTCGTTCCTTGTTTACCGCTCTCAATTTCAATACTGCCACCTATCAACCTAGCCCTTTCATTCATCCCGATCAAGCCATAGTGTCCGGATTGTTTTCCGATTCGGTCTACGCTAAAGCCCCTTCCGTTATCTCGTATAATAAGATGGAAATCTTCTTTCTCTATAGCCATGTGAATGGTTACGCTCGTTGCCTGGGCATGCCTGGCTATGTTCATTAGCGATTCACTTAAAATGTGCAATACGTGTTCCATGCCTACTTTGGATATGGAACTGGGAGCATTCCCGTCCAAAACGATCTGGATTCCGGTCGCCTGTTGGAAACGTTGAATTTGTTCCTGTATTGCCTCTCCGAAGGTAATAGCCGGTGTTGCCTTGGTTCGAAGGTCATCAATGGCTTTGCGTGCATCAGCCAATGTTTTGCGTGCTTGTCCCATTGAACTACGGATAATCTCGTGGGCGCGCGGAAAGCTTCCTCGATTCATGTGCTCATCTACAGCCTCCAGCTGCATTATAATACCGGCGAGTCCTTGAGCTAATGTATCATGCAGATCTCTTGCCATACGTTGTCGCTCGCTTGTTAGCGTCAATTCCTCTACTTTTTGATGAGCCTTCTCCAGCTCATGCAGAAACGTTAATGTTCTAACACGGGCGTTGACCTGACGATAGAACAGCACCGCATAGGAGACCACGACAACGATCATCATTAACAGTAATAGAATTAACAAGGCGACATCCATGCCAGATCGTGTAAACAGGGTTACCGTGCAGAATAATAAATATAATACAAACGCAACTAGCACAATTTTCGCTGTCTCATAATAAATTGCAAGGGTCTGTCCAATCAATACCGGAATTAAACCAATCAATACAGCAGGCATACCATCTGGCATTAACATGGCACTTCCGAAAATTAACCCTGATTGAAGAAGAATGTAGAGTAATTTGGATCGTTGTATAAGTTTGTTTACTTCCCAGTATACGATCGTATGAGTTAACATTACAGCTACAAAGAAAATACTGGGTACTAATATAGGAGCTGACATGGTTTGCAGGATCAAAGTAGCCGTGGCAACAAGCCAAAGCCAGATCAATATCGGAATACGAGAAGACGCAATCGGGTCCGTTTCTTCATTTATTCCGGACGGATTCGTCTTCTTCCGTACTATTTTCATGGGATCACCTCTTGTATAAGTCATTATAGTCCAAATTACGACCAAAAAGAGGTACGATCGTGCATGCCCTTTCGTACATACCCTATTGTAATGAAAATCGTCCACAAGTTAGACTTAAGGACGATAACTTTGAAGAAGGATGTAAAACCTCCCAAAGGGTTCCCCCTCCGGCCATTTCCTATTATTGTAGTGTTGCAGAAGGTCAACATGAATCATCTATTGCTGATCGCAAAAGGAATGAACTAAACATAAAAGATAAGTGTGCTTGTAGACTTATTACAAGCACACTTATCTTTTGATTATTAGGGGGATGTACAGTGAATGATTAGAGTGTGATGCCACCATCTGCGAGGATGATTGATCCTGTCATGTAACTGGAATAATCAGATGCAAGAAACGCAACGATCTGGGCGAGTTCTTCTGGCTCGGCATAACGCCCGATCCGCATATTCGGAAACTCTTCAGGCACGTAGCCGCTCTCCTGCAGCGATTGGGGAACCGCTGCTGTCAATGTTGTAGCTACACCTCCAGGACAGATGGCATTAATACGAATACCTTTGCGAACATATTCAATGGCCGCCGCTTTGGTCAAACCCGCAACCGCATGTTTGCTTGCGGTGTATGCACCCAGACTGTGTTCAGCACGAATGGCCGTAGTGGACGCCGTATTAATGATATGGCCATATCCCTGTTTATCCATAACCTGCAAGGCATATTTCATGCCTAAAAAGATCCCTTTCACATTCACATCCATGATCCGTGTAAATTCTTCCTCGGAGATATCCTGGAAACGTTGGAATTTCTGGAGTATGCCCGCGTTGTTGAATGCCACGTCAATTTTCCCATAGACTTCTACTGCCTTTTGAATATAGTTTTGCACATCGCTCTCTTTCGAGACGTCAGCCTGTACAAAAGTAGCTTCGCCGCCATTTTCGTGAACCAGTGCTAGCGTTTCTTCCCCTGTCTGCTCATTGAAATCAACCAGTACAAGCTTCGCTCCGCGAGATCCCATAATCACCGCGCTGGCTCTTCCGATTCCACTCCCAGCTCCCGTAACAACGATCACTTTACCTTCCAGAGAGATACCTTCTTTATTTCCTGTCGGTGCAACAGGTTCTGGCTTCTGGGCTGTTGCTCCTAATTCAATGGCTGCCAGTTCCTGCTTCAAAGACTGAAGTGTAGACAAAGGAATATCTACCTGAGGCAATGCAGCTAGTTGATCCAACGTAAAGTTAGTGGCCATCTTGAACGTTGGTTCCTTCACGAATTCTGGCAAATGCTTTTCCAGTACAGCAAACGATTCTGTGTTGTTCAACAATTCACCAATTCGGATATTCTCGTCGTAACTCATTAGGTTCATCTCTCCAATATATTGATAATTTAGGTTCAAACTATTATTTCGATTAGTATACGACCGGAAAAGCTTTGAGTCCCCGGATGATCATACCTGGCCTCCACTCCAGCAGTTCCGCTTCCGTATTTAACCGAATCTCCGGCAGCCGTTGAAGTAAAGCGTTGATCGCAATCTCGCCTTCAAGTCTCGCAAGTGGAGCGCCAAGACAATAATGAATTCCTTTACCAAAAGCAATGTGGTCATTGACTTTACGAGTAATGTCAAACGTATCGGGGTTCTCGTATCGACTGGAATCCCGATTCGCTGAGGATAAAGCGACCAGCATCATATCTCCTTGGCGAATTTGTATTCCTTGAAAATCAACATTTTCCGCAGCCCATCGAACATTGCTAATTTCTGCCGGCCCATTAAATCGCAGCACTTCCTCAACCGCCGCTTGAATCAGATCCGGTTGCTCCATAAGTAGTTGCTTTTGCTGAGGATGTTCCAGCAACGCCAGCATGCCGTTCCCGATCAGATTCACTGTTGTTTCATGCCCTGCTATGATGAGCACGAACACAAGTGCATATAACTCCTGCTCTGTTAGCTTGTCACCTTCTTCCTCTATGCTGATGAGATCGCTGATGAGGTCCTGTTGAATATGGTTACGACGCTCCGTGATCAGTTTTTGTAAGTAATCTACAAAAGCCTTCATCACTTCATCGCTCTCCTGGTTCATCTGCGGATTGCTGACACTCTCCATAATGGTGTTGGACCAGGCTCTGAATTTATCTTGATCCTTCAGCGGAACACCTAGCATTTCACAAATAACGATAATGGGCAGCGGGAAGGCATAGTCCTCGATCAAATCAAATTCCCGAGTGTTTCCGGCCTGAATCTTATCCAGCAATTCATCGCTTATTTCCACAATTCGTCCCCGCAGCCTCTCAATCATGCGGGGAGTGAATGCCTTCTGAATCAAGCGCCGCAGTCGACGATGATCTTCCGGACCAACACTGATCAGATTCCGTGAAATAATCGCCTGATGCGGAGGAAGGGACTCCTCCGTTTCATTGTTCCTGTTATCGAGAACCCCGGTTACAAACCGACCATCCTGCAAAATGTTGACGGCATCCTCATAGCGGGTAACCATCCACGCAGCGTGCCCACTGGGTAGTAATAGTCGATGGACAGGCTCTTCGGCACGCAGCTTTTCGTAGACTGGGAAAGGCTGCTGAATGAAAGAATGATCCAAGAAATCAACTTTGGACTTGGAACGACCTTGATTTTCATTGGTAAACATCGCATCACTCCTCAAAATGATAGTAATGATATCATTACAATATAAAGACTATCACATTTGGTGATTCACTTTCAAATAAGTTCATTTACTTTCAGTAATGCGCGATAACCCGTACCTTCCTAAGGATTCAAGCGCTCTTCCAATTCTTTTACAATTTGAGGATACTTATCATCCAAATCGTACTTGCGCAAGCAGATATACGTAAGAACGAATATCACCAAAGGAAGATATACCGTCAGAACCAGAATGCTGGTAATCGCTGAATCCGCCTGCGTTGCTAATGCTCCGTCGTAGTTGCCCATTGCCAGAATCCAGCCGATCATCGCGGCAGCCAGGCCCATACCAATTTTAACGCCAAAACTGTTTGCGCTATTAACCATTCCAACTAACCGTTTACCTGTCTTCCATTCACCGTATTCCACTGTGTTGTTCACCAACACCCCGCCCACAGCCATCATTGGAATGGTTGCCAGTGTTGCGATACCGCCAAGTACCAAAGCTGCAATAAAGTTATATGGCATGAAGCAACGAATAAGTGATGAAACGATGCCAAGAATCATACCTATCCGTGCAGTTCTGGTAAGTCCGAACTTCTTGATCATGGGTCCCACCATAACAAAACCCAAAAATACCGGAACCAATCCAACTGCCCCCATGATTCCGATCAGGTCCTCATTCCCGAGAATATACTTGGTGTAATAGATTCCTGTTGAACCGTTAAGCGTATACAACATGTTGATCAATAACTGAGCAAACAGCATAATGACCCAGTATTTGTTTTGAAATAAGAGCTTGATGCTTTCCCAGAAGGGAATGTTATCGCTTTCAAAAATACTTATGCCAGTATTATTTTCTTTGGATGCTAAGAAGGTCAGGATTAAGGAAATGAAAGATACAATTCCCAGTACAACCGCAACGATAATCCATGCTTTTTGATCCCCACCAAGCATATTGGTTATTGGAATTAATGCGATAGCAATAATCATCCCGATAATATATCCAAAGATGGTTCGGGTAAGGCCCATTTTACCGCGTTCTTCTACACTTCGGGTGCGGATCGCCATCAAGCTTCCGAAAGGGATCGCAATTCCCGTATACACAATAGCTGAAGCAAAAGCTACTGTAGCTAAAGCATAGAAGGTTTTTACCGTTGATGATGCCTCGGCGGGCACTGTGAACAGTAATATGATAGATGCCAGTGTGGGTAGAGCCATCCATAGAATCCAAGGTCTAGCCTTTCCATATTTGGATTTTGTCGCATCAACGATTCTACCCATCAGCAAGTCTGCTATTGCATTGATAAATTTGGTGATGAGCATAATCGTACCCACTGTGGCAGCTGCAATCCCTACCTTATCCGTATAAAAATAAGTTAACATCCCGATTAGTCCGTTGATGGAGTTTAAGGCAACTTGGGCTGCTCCGTCGCCTAAGTAATGGTAAGGACGCATTGTTTTCTGGATTCCTTGGGCATCAAGGCCTAATGCCCTGGACTTTTTACTTCCCTTTCCAACTGGTGGATTAAAAATATCCCGCTCTGCTTTCATTGCTGTTCCCCCTTATCTCATTCGTTTCATGGTAACGCTTTCAAACATTATTTTAGTCCTCCACAAAGCATAAATATGGTAACTTCATTATTTTTTTAGTAATTTCATGTTGGAGCTTCGCTTTTTTTAAGCGCTATAATTTCGTTCTGCCAAAACGAATTTCTGTAATACAAAATGGCGCTGCTCGTTTCCTGCAGCGCCTTCTATATTCAACTCTTTCCCCTTAACACCTAGGAGGCATTGAGCATATGAATGACTCTTCTAAATAACTGTTCGGTCTCCTCTGGCGTATTGGCCAGCAATTGGCTTACAGATAAATCATAAGCATATTGGATCATCGGGTGATCCAGCATACCGGGAGCGTGCTCGTTTAACATTCGAACTGCTGTGGGCTCTTCCACAATCTCTTTGAGTGTCGAATCCATCGTAAATCGTTCTCTCTCGAGACTGGTTTCCGTCGCATATTCGAAGCTGTAAGATCCGGAGCCAACCTCCACAGGCATGGGTTTCTCAGGCAGTACAATAATTGCTGTTGTATTTGCTGGTATAGTTACATTTACAATAATTTTACCCGCCCTGCATGACCAAGAGCTTTTTATCTCTCCGTAGACCGAATCAAAAGCAGCATCTACCGAACTGATTCCTCGGATGAATTGAGGTTTTATTAGAATCTTCTTATAACCTGCTTCAATTGGATTAATTCCCGCGAGTTTTCTATACATCCATTCACCAATGGATCCATAGGCATAATGATTCAAGGAGTTCATGCCCGATGTATCGAAATCACCATTCGGCAGAATGGAATTCCAGCGTTCCCATATCGTGGTAGCTCCTTTCTTTACGGCGTACAGCCAGGATGGGAAATCCTCTTTTAAAAACAAGATACCAGCAAGGTCATGCAGGTCATTGTCCGATAAAGCATGACATAGATATGGAGTACCAACAAATCCTGTCGTGAGATGGTTTTTATGTTTCGCAATATTGTTTTCAAGCGTCTTGCGGATCCGATCCTTGTATCTTTCCTCAGCAAGGTTGAAGTGTAAAGCTAATACGCACGCCGTTTGCGTTTCGCTGACCAGTCTGCCAGTTGAAGAGATATATTCTGAATTGAAGGCTTGTTTGATCTCGCTGTACAATTTTTCGTAACGGACGGCATCTTCGGTTTTGTCCAGAAGCTTGGCTGTCTTTGCAACCAGTTCGGTCGAATACGCATAATAAGCGTTTGCTACCAGATAAACATCTGTAGCCCCTGTTCTTTCGTTACTGATCTCCTCTTTGTCTAACCCTAACCAGTCCCCATATTGATAACCAGTCTGCCATAGTCCATTGGTTCCACAACGTGCAGTAATATAATCAATCCACCCCTTCATGCTGTCGTATTGTTCTCGCAGCAAACGAAGATCTCCATAGGTTTGGTACATGACCCAAGGGACAATAACAGCGGCATCGCTCCAGGCAGCGGCTCCTTCCTGATTTCCAAGAATGTTAGGAATGACATGGGGAACCCCATATTCCTCCGTCTGTTCAGAGGCAAGGTCACGCAGCCATTTCTTGAAGAAGGAAGCAACATTCATATTGAACGCAGCTGTCCCGGCAAATACCTGTGCATCTCCTGTCCATCCTAAACGCTCGTCTCTTTGAGGGCAGTCCGTCGGTATATCCAGAAAGTTGCCTCTTTGGCTCCACTGAATATTGCTTTGTAATTGGTTCACCATCGCATTGGAAGTTACGAAACGGCCTGTTTCCTCCAGACTTGAATGAAGTACGCAAGCCGTGAATTGATCAACCTGGATCTCATCTACCCCTTCAATGGCGATATAGCGAAATCCATGGAATGTGAAGTGAGGGGCGAAAATTTGATCTTTACCATTACAGATCAATCGATCAATGGATACTGCCTGCCTTAACGTATCCGGATAGAAATTTCCTTCCTTATCAAGGACTTCAGCATGCCGTATGGTTATCATTTGACCTTTCAGCCCTTTTGTTCGAAGCTCTACAAACCCAGTAAGGATTTGCCCGAAATCAATGACACATTCTCCTTTAGGGGTTGTAATCAACTGAAGGGCAGGGAGTCTTTTTGTGATTGTGACAGGTTCACTTTCCTGAGCAACAAGGCGATTTTTATCGAAAGAAGCCGTTTCCACATAGAAGGACTGAATTTCATGAAAACAAGAATCATAAGTCTCGCCCATGTATATTTCGCTTGAACGGATGGGTCCGGTAGTCACCTGCCAGGTTTTGTCGGTTGCAATGATCTCTTTTGTTCCATCCGTATAGACAATGTGGATTTCCGCAAGTGCAGCGACTCTATCCCCGTAATGGTTCGGAGTGCAAGTAAAACCGAATATGCCTTTAAACCAGCCATTCCCCACCGTAATCTCTATTTTATTCTGACTTTCCAGCATCCCGTCCAAACGGTAAGTCTGATACTGCAATCGCTCGTTGTAATTTGTCCATCCAGGGGCAAAATAGTTTTCCCCTACTCTTGTCCCATTGATCGCAATTTCATAAACACCGAGGGAAGTCGCATAGATTCGGGCTTGCTGAATCTCCTTTTCGACGGAAAATTCTTTGTAGAAAACGGGAGGAGCACTTTCTTCACTCGGGAATCGATGTGTGATCCACTCTGCCTGAAAGTTGCTGCCCTTCAGCAACCCGGTCTCAAAATGTCCTTCCATGGCTGCGTGATTACCTTGGTTATCCCAAACTTCGACTTGAACCTGATACAAAGTCGTGGCCTGCAAACGAGGACCAGCGTATTCCACTAAAACGGAGTTGTCTTCATCCTTCTTTCCAGAATCCCAGATTTTCTGCAAATCTTGTGTGACTATTATTCGGTAAGCGGATTGCATAACGTCCTGTTCAATAGAACCTAATTTCCATGAGAATCTGGGGTTTATTGTGTCCAGTCCAATCGGATTTTGCATGTATTCAATCCGAAAATCTTTTAATTCCATGAGATAACCACCTTTCAACATAGATCGTGTACCGAAATGTTAACGCTTACTAAAATATCATAAAGAATTTTCCGCATACAATATGGTAATATCATTGTAATTTTGTAATTTTGATGTGATAAGATGATTAAAAAAAGAAGGAGTCAAACACAAAATGGATCTAAAACGTCAATGTAAACTCATTGCAGAACTTTTTGATATGTCCATATTCTTCGTAAGTTCCTCCGGAGAGGTTCAATTCGAACTGTTGGGTAATCGAATACTTAATCCGCTGTATAAAAATGATAAACAATTCTTTTTTTCAGTGTTGGGGTTTGATCCATCGGTGTGTAAAGAAGATCCATCTGTTGTAAGAACGATGTTTTTTGAGAACTACATTCTAATTCCTATTGGTAACAATCAGAACGATGAAGGAACCATCATTTTAGGACCTTCCCTTCCATTTAGCTTGATTGAACATAAACTAAATGGGCTTATCAATGACACACATCTCTTTGCCAACCGGGAACAAGTATTTCATTATTATCAGTCTGTTCCTGTGATAACTCATGAGAGGCTAATCAACATCACGATCTTGGTTAATCAAATGTTTAATCATGAATTGATCGAAGCTGAGGATGTAGTACAGGACTCTTTGCGCAGTATGTATATCAAGGAAAAAGAAATACAAGGTTCCATAAATTCTTCAAAAGGCTATGATGAGACGCTCCATCACAACCCACTCAATGAAAAGAAATTGTTAACGATCGTCAAGGAAGGTCAATTGGATATGCTTAAACACTTTACTCAACTTGGTCATGAAAATACAGGAGTCCTGTCCAAATCAAGTCATATCCGTTCTAAAAAGAATCTTGGCATCATCGGTATAGCTCTTGCAGCCAGAGCAGCAATTGACGGTGGTCTCTATTCGGAGATTGCTTTTTCGGTAAGTGATATTTACATACAGCGCCTCGAGGATCTACGGACCGATAAAGAAATCGATCAATGCTGCTTGGAAGCATTTTTTTCGTTAACCGAGAAAGTCTCTCAGGTTAAAGAATCGCAGCATTCTAAAATCGTAACACTTTGCAAAAATTATATATATAACCACCGTTATTCCAAAATTACTCACGAAGAAATTGCTGAACATGCCGGTATTAGCCCAAACTATCTGTCTGTACTATTTAAAAAAGAAGTGGGAGTTCCCGTGAATGAATATATTCAACAGATCAAAATTGAGGAAGCTAAACATATGATTCAATTTACGAACACTCCTCTCTCTGAAATCGGGTCTCTTTTGAATTTTACGGATCAGAGTTATTTCACCAAAATTTTCAAAAAACATTCAGGCAGAACCCCTAAGCAGTATCAACAAACGCATCATATGATAGAGGAATAAGCCCGGGCTGCGCCGGGCTTATTCTAACGATGCATTCATTTAACGGTTAACAGCGGATAAGATGCTGACCGTTGCTCATAAGTGCTGCATTGTGCAATGTGGTACCCATAATTAGTTCCTGCATTCCCTCACCCAGTCCTGCTTCATTCCCGTCATATTGCCCCATCGCACCCATAATTTCAGCACCAACGGGATGCTGCAGTAATTCACCGAATGTGGAATGCCTGGTAATGGGTTTGGTAACAATAACGCTCGATTCTACCTCGATCGTTTCAACGAGTTCAATCTCTCTTGAAGATTTTCCGACCATAATCTCGAATTTACCCGTCTCTACATGCCAGTCTTTCAGCTTAACATCGTAGTAAGCAAAGGCTCTTTTGTCCAGTTCAAAATGTACGGTGGTCTCTTCACCAGGATGAAGTGAAACTTTGGTGTACCCCTTTAATTCCTGAATTGGACGTGGGACCGTCGATTCCACATCACGTACATATAGCTGAATGGCCTCTTTGCCCGCTGTTTCACCCGTGTTTTTAACTTTTGCTGTAACCGTTATACTGCCAGTATCTTTGATCTGTTTATGACTGACCTGCAGATCACTATATTCAAATTGGGTGTAGCTCAAACCAAAGCCAAATGGAAATAAAGGCTCCACATCTCTTGTATCGTAATGACGGTAACCCGTAAAAATACCTTCCCGATATTCGGCAGTCTCACCGTCTCCGGGGAAATTCAAATACGACGGATTATGGATCAGCTTTTTAGGAAATGTTTCAGCCAGTTTTCCGCTTGGATTTACGTTTCCAAAGAGAATATCAACGATTGCACCGCCCAAAGCCTGTCCTCCAAGGTATGCCTCCAATACAGCCTTAACTTTATCCAGCCAAGGCATTTCAATGGGGCCTCCGTTGCTCAATACAACAATAATATTCTCTTGAACCTCTGCTACTGCTTCAATTAAAGTTCTGTGACTTTCCGGTAATTGAAGGTGTTTCCGGTCGAATCCTTCGGACTCGTAACGTTCAGGCAGCCCGGCAAATATCACGGCAACCTGTGCATTCTTTGCGGTAGCTACTGCTTCTTGAATCAGTTCTTCGTTTACAACATCTTCGTCTAATGTATAACCGGCTGCATACGAGATGCTTGCACTGTCAGTGGCTGTTTTAAGGATTTCTGCATAGATGTTATCCAGCTTCGTCGGCATAATATGTGAACTACCGCCGCCCTGGTAGCGCGGTTGCTGCACAAAGGCTCCGATAACCGCAATGGTATCTTCCGTGTTTAGAGGGAGAATGCTCTCCTCATTCTTAAGCAGGACCATGCATTCACTTGCAATCTTTCTGGCCAACTGGTGCTGAGCCTCTACATCAACCGATACTGACTTCCGCTGGCGATCTACAGCTTGGAATACAAGTGACAACAATCTCTCAACAGATTGATCCAGCATCTCTTCACTCAGCTTTCCCGATTGAACAGCTTCAATAATTTTCTTGCATCCCGCACCGTTGCTGGAAGGCATCTCCAGATCCAGACCGGCAGCTAGTCCCTGATCCCGTTCATTGACCGCTCCCCAATCCGACACCACTACGCCTGCAAATCCCCATTCTTCCCGGAGAATCTCAGTTAGTAACCGGCTGTTTTCAGAACAAAAATCACCATTTACTCTGTTATAAGCGGCCATGACGGTCCATGGCTCTCCCTCTTTCACTGCATATTCAAAGCTAGCCAGATAAATTTCCCGTAAAGTCCGTTCATCCACCACCGCATCGACAGACATTCGCTTATATTCCTGGTTGTTTACAGCAAAATGTTTGATGGAAGTACCCACGCCTTGGCTTTGTACGCCTTGAATATAGCTGGCTGCCAAAGTTCCCGATAAGTAAGGGTCTTCAGAATAATATTCAAAATTTCGGCCGCATAGCGGGGAACGCTTAATATTCACACCAGGTCCCAACACAATCGAAATATCCGCTGCCGCTGCTTCTTGTCCGATTGCTATCCCCATCGTATGGGCAAGTTCACGATTCCATGATGAGGCAACTCCACTCCCGGATGGGAAGCAGGTAGCTGGTACACTTTTGTTTATTCCTAAGTGGTCCGAACTCCCCTCTTGTTTTCGAAGTCCGTGAGGACCATCAGTCATCATAATAGAGGGAACCCCAAGGCGGTCGATGGATATGGTGTTCCAGAAATCTTTACCTGAGCAGAGTTCTGCTTTTTCTTCCAATGTCAATTGACTGATCATTTCTTTCAAATTAGGATTCATTCGCTCTCCTCCGTTGGTAAACATAAATAATGAAATCGGTTACTTCATAAGAGTAGATTAAATGATAATAAATATATGGTAAAATGGTTTCCTTTTTGGAAAAATGATATGTTATTTATGATGTGTGAACTCCGTAAGTGCTAACCTTATATCTGCTTCATAGACCAATTCATGATTACTCCAAAGATTAACGGAATAGAGTGAGTCCATATTACATTTTCACAAAAAAACTGCACCTCCGATCTGTTAGATGTTGTCTAACAATTGGGGTGCAGTCACACATTGGCCAGCAGCTTTCTTATTTGTATTCAGTTAACGTTCTCGTCGTCTAACTTATGCAATAGGAGTACCGTTAGGGATTTCAGTATCCGGCTTTAATAGAATAACATCTCCTTTTTCCGGGACTCCGCCCAAAACTAATACCTCCGATTTGAATCCAGCAATGCGCCGAGGAGGAAAATTGACGATTCCTACAATTTGTCTTCCTATAATGTCCTCAGCCTTGTAACGCTTAGTTATTTGTGCACTTGAGGATTTCATCCCGATCTCCGGTCCAAAATCAATCTTAAGCTTAATCGCAGGGATCTTTGCTTCTTCAAAAAACTCCGCTTCCTTAATCGTTCCGACACGAATATCTAGTGCTGCAAAATCATCGATCGTTGCCAATATTTGACCTCCCCAGTGTCGTAGTTTAATGCGCTGGACGAAACGGCTTCAGGAGTCGTATCCCTTCCTCAATGGATCCCTCCATCAGTTCTAAGAGCTGAGGCACCAGTTCCTGCATCCGCGGGGCGCTCAGGTGCCGATCGAGGGCTTCCCGGTTTTCCCAGCGCTCATAGATGATGAATGTACCAGGCTGGTCTTCTACTTCGTGAGCCTCATAGTCAATGTTACCCTGGTCGTTGCGTGACGGGGTGACAGCTGCAGTCATAAACGCCTTCATCTCGGCTTCTCTCCCTGCCTTGGCTCTAGCCTCCCAGAGTACTGTAACGTAACGGTTATTTGTATCGTTCATGCTAATTCCTCCTAATTTATAAGTAATGCTTAGCATCATGCTCTTATAAGCGCCCAAATGAACGATTAAAGCTCTGGCCCGTAAGAACATCTTGACGAACCAAATCTAAACGACGTGTTTGGTATTCACTCAAAGCATTTATTATCGAATTCGGATACTTTTTAATGGCGTCCATGATGGCAACCGTATCATCGAGTGCATCATTAAAGCCAGCGCCCGACATTGGCGACATGGTATGAGCGGCGTCGCCGATCATGGCTATTCTTCCTTTTGACAATAGATTAGGGATGTATTCATTAACAGGTGTCCCGATTAAACTGCGATCCTTAATCGCGATTTGTAAAATGGCATCATCTTCTGTGCTCCAATGGGCTTGGCTGGTTTGTGATAGTTCTTCCAGCAGCGAATCCGGAATAGCTTCACCGTATAAGGAATGCTGGGTAATCCCATCCTTTAACACGCCTAATTCAGACAGCAATTGATTATGCGAATGATCAAACCAGCAAAAACCTATCCATCGCTGGCCAGGATTGATTCCCCCCTCTATCCCTGGCATCACCGCAGTTGTCAATGTACCTGCAGCGCTATCGTTGAAATAAGCGTTCGAAAGCTGACGTTTTTTCCAGTCTTTCTTCGGCAGCAATTTTTCCTCCATTTTCCCTACCCAAACCAAATAGCCAGCATAATCTGCAAATGGTTTGTCAGGGCTTAAATAACGGCGGACAATACTGCGATATCCATCTGCTCCAATCAAGAAGTCACCTTTAAACGTCTGCTCCTTCTCACTGGTAGCCCAAGCAGAAGATTCATTTTGCCCAATACGAACAATTCGCGTATTGTGCTGAAAGGTAATACCAGGTTCTTTAGCGACCGCATTGAACAAACGTTCTTGAATAGCAGACCAGGCTTCAACGTTGTTGTTACCATTGGATGCCAAATGTCTTAGTTCACGTTCGATTTCACTATTAGAATAAGTCTTCGTGTGTAGGCGAATAAAAGCACCATTCCTTAATGATGAATCTGCACGTTCAAGAATAGTCACTGCATAACCAGAACGGGACAACGCTAGCCCCATCATTAGACCACCTAAAGATCCACCTACAACAATGGCATGTTCAAACTGTTGTTGTGACATCAGTCATATTCCCGTTACTGCAGCTTCATCTGGCTGCGGAGCATCCGGTCGAGGAGTTTATCCGGGAGAATACGAACCAGTCGGGTCAGCAGTGCAGAATCTCGGCCAGCCGTATAGCGGGTGCGCGGATTACTTGCGTGGATGGCTCGTGAAACCACTTCTGCCACTTTCTTAGGAGGAATACCGCTCGTTGCCCACGATTCAGCCTGCGCCTTTACGGCGTCAAAAAGACGATCATGGCGTCTGTGCTGATCGGGCGTCATTAACTTGGAAAGCCGATCGGCTGTCGAAACCCCTTTCTCCGACAGGCTGGTGCTGACACCGCCTGGGGTAATCATGATAACTTTGAGTCCGAACGAGGACATCTCTCTGCGAAGACTGTCATTGATCGCTTCCATCGCGTACTTTGCAGCTGAATAAATTCCGAAACCGGGCATTGAGATTTTGCCGCCAACGGATCCGATATTAACTACGCGTCCGCCGCTCTTCAGCAAGGCCGGAGTAAGCGCCTGAATAACCGCAACTTGCCCGATCACGCTGACTTCGATCTGACGGCGAAATTCATCCAGCGGAACCATCTCAAGAGGTGCATTAACGGCAATACCGGCATTGTTGACCACGGCGCGGAGCGGGCGACCAAGCGGATCTTGCTCCACTCGTTCGGCCAGCGCCCTTAGTGTGTCGATAGCAGTAATATCAAGAATCACCGGTTCGATATTTTTTTGCTTGATTTCTTCGGCATCTTCCTGACGGCGAACCCCGGCTAAAACGTAAAATCCTTCAGCGGCGAGCTGCACCGCGGTAGCTCTGCCGATTCCACTTGAAGTACCTGTGACGACAACCATTTCTTGAGTTTTATATGGCATTGTAAACCTCCCGAGTTTGATAAGTTATGAATCACTATATAGCACTGTTATACGGTTATTATAGCAGTGCTATATAGAACTGTCTATAGCGGTGCTATATATTTTTTCATATTGTAATCTTTCTTCGACCTCAACATCATTAATGACGGGCGGAGCGTGAGACACTTCGACGCTCACACCTACCGTAGCGTGAGGAATGAGCTCATCGAAACCCTCTAAAAATGAAAAAGATCACCATCCTGCACGGATAGGCGATCTCTCTTATGTGCTACCATTTGTGGTTCTTCATCTTTACCATGCAACAAAACAAAGCCCACATAGGGGCTTTGTCTGGAGTCTCCAGGCTCTGTCATCGATCCTTCATTTTAAAACCGGAGTCCGGCATTGGGATCAAGATGATCTGCATCACGCTTTCTCGAATGAGATCAATGACGCCTGGCTGGGGTGGGGGCACCTTGCGAATTTGGGACGTCACGTACAGCCAAGAGGCCGTATTGGCCGAAGCCCAGACCAGATCTGCCGCAGCTTCGGCTGAAACAGCGAGTTTTCCTGCGGCGGCGACTCTTTGAACATTTTTCACCAGTGCTTGGTACGACTGATCTGCCGCCTCGATATGGGCGCCCTCAAGCAGCCGCCCCATCATTGCCGCATAAATCCGAGGACGGGCTGCCGCGAAGCGGACATAGTCATCCCAACCCTGACGAAGCGCCATCTCTGGAATAGGGGACTCCACTGCGGCAATTTTGCTTTCGAATAATTGTTTGAACGCTTCCACTATAGCTGCACTCAGGAGTCCATCGGCATTACCGAAATGGTGGTAGAGTGTAGGTGCCGTAACCTGCGCGATCGAAGTTACAGCTCGCGTCGAAAATTGGGCTCCGCCCTCTTCTTCGAGAACCTTAAGAGCAGCTGCTAATATTTTGTCATATGTGTTCATAACCCTATTATAGCAGTGCTATATACGTATGTCCATGACAAGGCTGTACCGTATGACCATGATTATCCCGTTCGAGATCACAACATGGTGAAACAAGCCTATTTTCGTTTTAATCGGTTCTCATTTATCAAAAGGTAGGTGCAGGTAATTCATCAATTTTCAAACGTAGTAAATTATATGGTTTTTTTCGCAGGTCTTTTCCATAATGAAATCATGTATCATCTTTGGACTCAGAATCATTCAATTAGCCCTATCCGCTGTAACTGACTTCACTCTCTTGTAAATAATTCAATCAGAGATGTGTAATTTAAAGCAACTTAATTAACTCTTCTAACTCATCAACCAATACTTTAGCAAGTTCAAAATTAGTATCTTTTAAAGCCATTTCTATTTTCATTTCAACTGATTTTTTCTTTTGTTCAGTTTCTAAATAATCTTTATTAAAATGACTAGCATAAATCATTTGTCTAAATTCTTGCATACTCATTTTACTAATCGTTTTATCGTCAATGATTAAAACATAATCCATACCATTCACAACAGAATAAAAATCATGTGAAATCATGAGAATTGCACCTTTATAGTCCTCGATGGCTTTCTCCAGTGCAATTTGTGAATACGTATCTAAATGGCTTGTCGGTTCATCAAGAAGCAAAACGTTTGCTTTACTGGCAGAAACTTTAGCCAATTGAAGCATGTTTTTTTCTCCACCAGATAAAGACGCTATCTTTTGATTAAGGATTTCCCCTTCAAAGCCATATTTTGAAAGATACGATCTAATCTCATCATACGTTTTAAACCCGGCATCTATAAATTCATTTAGTATGGTATTCGAATCATTTAGCATTTCACCTTGAAGCTGAGATAAATAAGCCACATTAACATCATCATTTATTTCAATGGAATCCTGATTGTTTTTATAGATTTCACGGAGTAAAGTCGTTTTCCCGGTACCATTTGGACCAATCAGGGCTACTTTATCTGTTGATTTGATCTCAAAATTCACATTTTCCAAAAGCAACTCATCAAAGGAAACGCTATAATTATTGACTTTAACGACAACGGTGTCTTCGATTTCCTTATCGATACCAAAACGGATATTCGGCTGCTTAATATCGACAAATGGCTCTTTTATTCGACGCGCTTCCAATCTCTCTTGAAACTTGACTCTGGCTTTTAACGCTCTGCCTCTGGAGGCTTCGGAATTATATGTGGCGATCTCTCTAAGATTGTCGATGATGTGATCGTATCTCTCTATTTCTTCCGCCTCGGCAACCGCGATTTCTTGCAGCTCGATCTTAGTCTGAAGCAGTGAGAAATTGTAGTCAATATACCGTCCATCAAACTCTTGGATCTCCGTGTTTTCAAGGTGTATAATTTTGTTGAAACAATGATTCAATAGATAACGGTTGTGCGTAACAACTAGCAGCATTCCCTTGTGGGAATTAATCAATTTTTTAAGCGAATTTAGGTTTTCAAAGTCCAAAAATACATCGGGTTCATCCATAATCAATAAGTCTGGACGATTAAGCATTTCCTTCATCACTTGAATAAGTTTGAATTCCCCACCACTCACGTCGGATATATTAAGATCTTTGAGCTTCATGAGATTGGCCAGGTTTAGCTGCTTATTAATGGTGTTTTCGAAATTATCCCCATTCATCGATTCGAATGCATCCAAAGCCGATTGAACCTTCTCCATCAGCGACTCCATGTCAGACGAGGTGGCCATCTCTGCATACAGCGCTGTGATTTCATCTTGTATCTTGATGAATTCTTCTCCGATATATTCAAATACGGTTATTTCTTTCGTTTTGTCAACTTGCGAGAACTGACTGACATACCCGATTCTGCAATCCGGGTCTATCTCTAACTTGCCCTCAAACAAATACCTTTCTGGATCTAACAGTATATCGACCAGTGTACTTTTCCCACTGCCACTTGTTCCTATAAAAGCGCAATGCTCTGCCTCTTCTAACGTAAATGAAATGTTGTTATATAGTTCTTTTTGCGGAAATGAGAAGGATAAGTTATCAACTTTTATCATAGTGTTACCTTTCTTTATAACCAAAATGGTGACTATTATTAAATATATTGTCGAACATAGACTCTCAGAGTAACACTGTTTACCCACTAGTTCAATCCATTTGACGATGTTCAGGAGTTATTGCTCCTGGACCATATGTTTTTATCATTTTTAGCTTCAGCAATAACAGGACCAAAATAGATAATGTATGGTCTCCGTCCATTCTAATTTTTGCATAATGTAACGCAATACACTTAGACGTATAAGCTCTGATTTGATTTTACATTAGACCTAAGCCTAGGATAAACCAAAAGACTCCGCTCTCTAAAAGGAAGTCTTCAAAAATTTTACCCATTAACTTATAAAATGGGAGGCAGAACACGAGAGACATTATTTCCTTAATTCATTATTTCTATATGGTGTTCATAAAAAAGCTTTGGCCTTGCCTCTCGACAGCTGCCTATTTTAATTTGATCTGTTTTTCCCAGTCTCCATTTTAAAATGTAATGACAATTTTGCCTACAGCGTGGTGTGTTTCACTCAATGCATGTGCATCATAAATCCCCTGTCTACTAAACGGGAATGTTGCCCCCACAATCGACTTAATCTTTTTTTCTTCCATCAGATCTGCGATTTTCTGTAATTGATCACCATCTGGCTGCAGCCAAATCCCCTTTGCTGATACATTGTGCATCTTAGCTGTATCATGATCGGGTTCACCAACAATGGTAATCAGTCTTCCGGTATTTGGCTTAAGCACCTTATAGCTATTCTCAGCTACTTCTCCACCCATCGTGTCAAATACTAAATCGATATCTTTTAGAATTTCCTCAAATTTTTCCTTCTTGTAATCAATGACTTGGTCAGCACCCAATGAATAGAGAAGTTCATGGTTTTTTTCACTCGCTGTTGTAACAACCTGAGCGCCGGCATACTTTGCTAATTGAATGGCATACATCCCTACACCACCAGCACCAGCGTGAATAAGTACAGTTTCACCTTCTTTTAAATGGCCATGAGTAAACAATGCCTGCCACGCCGTTAAACCTGCTAAAGGTACAGCCGCAGCCTCCTCATATGAGACGGAATCAGGTAGCTTAGCCAGTAGGTGCTCATCAATTGCTGTATATTCAGCATATGTACCGAAACGAGTGGTTTCAGGACGACTGAATACTCGATCCCCCACTTTCCACTTCGAAACGTTTGAACCAATTTCAGAAATGACTCCAGCTGCATCCCAACCTAAGATAATAGGGAATTCCCAATCAAACATTTGTTTTAAGTAACCCTCTCTTAATTTCCAATCAATTGGATTAATCGATGTAGCCTCTAGTTTTACAACCACTTGATTAGCTTCTGCCCTTGGTTTATTCACTACCTGCTCAACTAACACATCTTTACTTCCATATTGATTAATCACAACTGCTTTCAATTTTGATAACACTCCTTTAAGCTAATAGTATTTCAAGTACAATCCCCGATTATTTATTTATATCCAGTCACTGCATGTTCATAAATTTTGTCGTGACTTATTTTTTACAACCAGTATAAAATTATGCAAATTTGAAGTTTATCAAAGGATCGGGCCTCGATACCCTAATGAACGCCCTCCTCTCAAGCGGCAAAGCGTAAATTCTAATTCCCCGGCCTTTGATACGGTCAGTGAGCAACTCTTTAAGCTGGAAAGGCTACATTTTTTGCATATCTATAAGGAATAAAAAAAGAAGCACATCTAAAAGACGTGCTTCCTCTTTGACTTTCTTGACTATTTGCCTCGGTGCTTCTTCTTAGCCTTTTGAACTCTAAGTTGGTATTTTCTCTCATTTTCTTCAAGAATTTGTTGACGATTATGCACTTTTCGTTGGAGTTTCCTAGACTCATGGACCAGCTTTATTGCCTCCTGAGCGTGACTAGTTAAACCTCTCCGGGCAATCTCCTTAGATGCCTGGCGAGCTAGTCTTTTCGGATTTACTCGAGTGTTTTTGCTTCGTTTAGCATTCGTCTCAACCGTAATAAGGCTCATCAATTTCATCATTTTCTCACTTACAAACTCTAAAACCTCTGAATCCTTCGGTTCGTTACCAAAAATATGACGATAGGCTCTTAGACGTCCCTGCTCTTCCTGCTCTATCACACCGATCCAGTACTTACAACTTTCATCAAACAATACGGTAAGCTTCACAACTTACTCCCCCTCTGTTTTACTGGAGTGATGGACATCCCGAGGGGGGAAGGTCACTGACACAAGGAATAGCCCTGCGCGACCGGACTACCAACCGATCTGTGTTTTTACACTCCTATTAGGTTATATCACACTTTTTACAATTGTTAAACTGCTCTACTAACCTGCCTAACTCCCCGACTGGTATTAAAGGTGAATCGTATGAATGGCTACCAATGTCGATCACTAAATATTAGTCCAGAAGGCTGTAGATCTGAATGCTCTCCACCTTGGCATTCTTGATATGAAACGACATCACATCCACATAGTTGGAAGGCTCGTAACGGAAGTCATCCTCCTCATCAGGGGCTCCATTACCAAGCAGTTTCCCCTCAGGATAGGCGTTTTTGAGTGTATCCAGGCTATCTCCTGCTTTTATGTTTCGTACTGTTGCGTACTTAGGATCTGTAATTTCGATATGAAAGATGGAGTCTTGTTTCCCCTCCGGTATACTGATTGTTTTAATTTCCAGACCAGGATACGTATAAACCTTTTCTGTAAAACCGATTAACGTATCCATGTTGGTTCCATCGTCGGCACTGTACGTATGGGATTTCAGGTTATCCGGTGTGCCGAGCATCTGTTCCATCTGATCTTCATTCGCTGTATCCGAAATCGCAATGGTGTGCTCATTATAGACAAAAGCAAGCTCCTTCAGCACCACATTGCCTTCCTTCTCCATTGAACCTTCCTTAATCGCTTCACCACTCTGTTCTTCCGAATTGTCTGAAGCAGGCGCAGTGGAATTGGTTTCTCCTTCGCCTTTGCTTTGTTCATTCGCTGTGTTCTGTCCGGTCGCTGGAGATGTAGCATCACTGGACTGACAGCCCGTTAATGCCACCGTTAGTAAAGCACCTAGTACGATAAAACCTGCAGCTTTCTTTGTTAACTTCATCATGATCCCTCCATAATGTTGATTTGTTCTTATGAAGTGATTATAAATAAATCATTTGTTAGTCTCATAACAGAAATGTACCAATCTTGTAACGTTACCTATTTGGGCTTGGGTTTAGAAGCAGGTCTACGCACGAGGCAAGACAATCGTAACGGTCGTTCCTTCCCCAATCTGACTCTCCATGTCGATATATCCATTAAACCGCTCTACAATCTCCTTACAAATCGAGAGTCCAAGACCCGAACCGTTCGCCGTGCTTGCATTTTTCGCCCGGTAAAAGCGTTCCTGCACTCTCTCCAGCTCATCGCTCGCGATCCCGATACCGTGATCACGTATCCGAATAACTATCTCGCTTGGCGTATGTTCCATCTCTACATTAATCTGTGAGTGATTGCCTGAGTATTTGATAGCGTTGTCCACAAGATTGGCGATTGCATGGGACATTAACATTGGATTTATGTTGGCGTAAACTTTTGTGGTACCCTCATCATCCGGTTCTCCCTCTGCTTTACTAACCATGATCTTGATCTCTTTATCCTTAGCCTTCGCTTCCATACTCGTTGCGACTTGCTGCAACAATTTGTTCATTTCCGTCTTCTCGACTTCCAGTTCGTTGGAACCAGCCTTGTCGAATCGGGAAAGTAATAACAGTTCATTAATCAAGCGCGTCAGTCGATCCGATTCCTGCAGCAGATGACCATAGATTTTTTGCAGCTCCTTGTTCTCGTTCTCCCCTTCAACCAAGTATTGAGAGAAACCACGAATGGCTGCCAAGGGTGTTTTTAACTCATGAGATACGTTGGAGACAAATTGTTTCTGGTACTGAATGTAATCATGAAGCTGACGCCCCATGGAATCCAGCCCATCCGCCAGCATGCCCAGCTCATCCTTCCGGTTAAGATGAACTCTTCGAAACTCCTGTCTAGAGAAACTTTGCACTGCTCCAAGCAGCAGCTTAATCGGCTTGGTTGTGTTGCGGGCAATCCACAGACTGGCTAACGTAATCAGTACAATGAAACCGCCCGCACCCACAAACAGGATATAACGGATTTGATCCATAATCGCATAAAAGTACGAAATGTCGTCAACGAACTCATACACATAAGCGTTTTCGTAAAATTGATTCTGAATGGGAGTCGCAAAATAAAGCAGATGATCTTCCGTTACGGTGTAGGCATAACTGCCGCTCAGGGCTTTCTCAATATTCTTGTCAAAAATAAGAGGTTTGCCATCATTAATGATGATGCCATCCACAGCCAAGCCCAGCAGCTGCTTGGAGCTATCATAGATACGCACCTCCTTGCCTGAAGCTTTCAGCTTCTCCAGAGCAAGTCTGACAATTTCCTGGGTCTGTGGTTCTCCTGACGATGACCTATGCTGTGCCAACACCTCACGGAAGGACAACTCGGAGAGATCGGCCTTCTCCATCATCTGCTTTTCAATGGTAATGAAGCTGTAGTAATCGATGGCTTTATTCACTGCAACAATGATGATGCCAAAGGACAGCACGGAGAAAAATAAATAATTCAGCAGTAACCGGGTTGCATACTTCAGGCCTCGCCACCTCCAAGTTGATAGCCAAATCCATAGATCGTCCTGACATACTTCGGTTCGTCCGCGTTATCCTCCAGCTTCTTCCGTAATCGCATGATGGTCATATCCACACTGCGACTGTCTCCCATAAAGTCATATCCCCATCCGATCTGCAGCAGCTCATCCCGGGTAAAGATTTTGTCCGGCCTTTTGAGTAACGTTTCCAGAATTTTAAACTCTTTGGCCGTTAAAGACACGGGGACACCGTTCTTCAGCACCCTTCGGCTTTCCAGATCAAATGTCAGCTCTTCATGAATGATGCGTGTTGATTTCACCTCTGTTCCTTCACTGGATTCCTCCTTGCTCTCGTTTCTTCTCAGAATCACCTTGATCCGAGCGAGCAATTCACGATTGTCAAAGGGCTTGGTCATGTAATCTTCTGCCCCCAGCTCAAGTCCGAGCACCTTGTCGATAACCTCATTTTTGGCAGAGAGCATGATCACAGGAACGGCACGTTTGCCGGTGATTTCCTTGCACAGGTCATATCCGGAGCAGTCAGGCAGCATCAAGTCAAGCACTACCAGGTCCGGCCCAAAAGCATCCAGCATCTGCAGGGCTATTTTACCGTTTTCTGCCGTTTGAACAACGTAATTTTCTCTTCTCAGTACGAGCTCAATTAAATCTCTGATGGCAGCTTCATCGTCAATAACAAGTATTTTCTTCAATGTGCACCCCTTCTAGCCTTGTTCCCAGCTTGAATCATCATTTACCCTCATCTTAGCACAGACACTTTAGAATCCTCCACCAACTGGAAGATGAGGTATATTCCACTGAGCCCAACATAACTTGTAATAAACCCGAAGAAAGGAGAACAACTCAATGGATCTGCTCTGGGTACTCATTGTTGGTGGACTTATAGGCTGGTTAAGCGGCAACTTGATTGGGCGTGACGTACCGGGCGGTGTACTTGGGAATATCATTGCGGGTTTTATCGGTTCCTGGTTAGGAACGGAATTGCTGGGACCAAGGGGTCCGGTGATTGGCGGATTTCATATTATTCCAGCTATCGTTGGCTCGATTATTGCCCTGCTCATCTTCTTCGCTCTGGCACGCGGCGGAGCCTTCCGAAGACGTTAACGAAGAGAGGCGGAAACCGATACCGTCGTTTATTAGAATTTTATTATGATGCTGCCACGGCATAAAGGTACAGAATAAACACAAAAGGACCGAAAGCATTCATCGATGAAAGATGAACACTTACGGTCCTTTTTTATACTGAATTATCCCTTCTTCAGTCCGGCGATCTGGCGTGCTAGCCTTTCGGCTAATGTTGCATCAGCCTCAAAAAAGTAGCCTAACACAATCGTCTGTATCTCATGAGAAGCTGCGGATAAGTCATCGGCGAGGTTCTGAATAAGATGATCCTGTTGAACTCCTGTTAGCGACCGGTAAAATTGTCCCGCTTGGGTGAAATTATCAGCCTTCGGAATATCGGATCGAACGAGCCGGCCAGCTACATAGCGCCCTTCCCCGCTCGTTACCTGATCTGCCGGTGACCAGTTTGATTGATGGTTAATCGGAATTTTGCGAAACTCCGATCCTAGGCGATGGCGCTGTGAATCCCAATAAATATTGGTGCGGCCTTGCAGCATTTTATCATCGGACAGTTCAGCACCATCCAGAAGGTTGGACGGGGAGAATGCCAGCTTCTCGATCTGCTCCTGATAATTCGTAGGGTTCTTATCCAAGACGAGTCGACCAACGGGCAGAAGCGGGAATTGACGTACATCCCACACTTTCGTGTCATCCAACGGATCGAACGGCAGCATTGCCTCATCCTGTGGGTTCATCAACTGCACATACAGCCCATACTGGACAGGTGTACCTTGTGCAATCGTGTCAAATAAATCTTTACCCGAATAATCGGGGTTCTCGCTGGCCAAGCGAGCCGCTTCTTCCGCATCGATATATTGCTCTCCAGCTAACGGAATCCAGCGATATTTGACGTAGAAGCGTTCGTTTTGTGCATTTTTCCAAACATAGGTGTTAACACTGTGTCCTGGCGTATGGCGGAGACTCTTGATCGTCCCTTCGTCCGAGTACAATCGTACAACGAAATGAGTTGCCTCTGGTGCTCTAGCAATGAAACTCCAAAATCGATTCGGATCTATGAGATTGTTAACGGGTGATGGCAGGAAAGCATGAATTGACTCAGGGAACCGAATCGGGTCTCGTACGAGAAACACGGGGATATGATTACAAAGCAGGTCGAAAACGCCTTGCTCGGTATAAAATTTCGTCGAGAATCCACGCACGTTGCGGGAGGTATCGGGTGTCCCTTTGTTACTGACCGCAAGTGAGAAACGAACGGTAACGGGAACCTGTTGTCCTGGTTTTTGCAAGAAGCACAGATTCGTATAAGCGGTCATCGAGTGTAGGGTTTCAAAATAACCCAATGCTCCAAATCCCTTTACGTGGACCGGGCGCTCTAAGATCTTTTCGTGGACAAAGGTTTCAAGTGTTTCATGCAGCATGCTGTCCTGCTCCAGAATCGGCCCCCGTTCCCCTACTGTCTGTGAATGGTGTTCCGGCGACTGCTTGGCATGCCACTCGGATTGTACATTACCTCCCTGCCAGCTTCGACCGTTTCCCTGATTGTTAGCTTTGTTACCGTCCATTGTTCCGCCCCCTATACTACATTCTCGGGGAAATATATGCACGGCTATGTACTCAATATGACAGCATGTCATATTCGATGCCCGTGTCTAGAACTTACAACGAATAAATACTGGGACATCCCTTGGTTTGAAACGACGATGCGTCTTTTTCAGAACAGCCCCGAGTTAGGAGGATTCTCACTGAACGTCCAGACTACTGAAAAATCGTTCAACAAAAACATCACCATATATTTTCTTCATATGTACTGTGTTAAAAATATATTGATCCATATGCTCAAGCTTGCGCAGACTGCGTACTAATATTTTCCGTTCATCGTCAGATAGATTAGGGTCATTGTCAATCTTCGTCATCGCATTTTTCACACGAGAGGATACCTGTTCAACATACAGATGATTTTGGGATTTTGGCGGAATACATTGCGTCAGGTCACAGTTCACAAAACGTACACCTTCAAGGATGCAGTTTTCAAAATTGGCGATTAGCTTTTGTTTGCCATTTCCCTCAAATGTAATATCCACTAGCTTCCCGGTAAAGGAACAATTGACGATATTCGCCGCTTGTAAAATCCGGTCATTGAATCTGCATTTAACAAAAGTACAGTCAATAAACGTTGCATTCTCTAATGTCATGCCTCTCATATCGCAAGAGGAAAACTCGCAATTGGTGAAAACAGCTTCGCCCTTGGCAATGCCAACTGAGCGCAAGTCGGAACGAATAAATGTACATTGATCAATCGTACTATCGGCAAAAAATCTCGCATTCGTAAGATCGCACGTATCAAATATAAGATGCTGTAAGTTACAGTTCCAAAATATAGGTGAACCAACATTGGAGTCTTTTATGGTCGTTCCACTTATCTTTACGTACTCATACCTGACAATATCAGAAAATAATTCGTTGTCTATTGATTTACCAGACTCGAGTCTATTCATCCTTCTCACCCTATCATTTGTTTCTTCAGAATCTCTTACCATTAAGAATACCTTATACTTACAAATGTTGCTCTTAAAAGTGATGATTCCCTCTTAGATTTTACACGTTATATCTATATAACTAAAACCC
This sequence comes from Paenibacillus sp. 7516, assembly GCF_002272715.1. Classification (NCBI taxonomy): domain Bacteria; kingdom Bacillati; phylum Bacillota; class Bacilli; order Caryophanales; family Paenibacillaceae; genus Paenibacillus; species Paenibacillus sp. 7516. The sequence continues at coordinate 97,431 of NZ_NPBI01000004.1, read as the reverse complement.
GAAATTCTCAATCCACCATCACCGTTTAACAGGCGATTATAGATAATATATTATTCTGGCAGGATCAAAACAAACCGAAGGGTGTTTCAATACAAGGCGATTTGTTTTATTTTATCAACAGCTGGCATTCCGAAATATTACATGCTGGACTAGTACATACTAAGGAAAAGTTAGATGAAGCTTACATAACGGAGGTCTCTTCATGGTATTTACAATCACAATTATCATCGTTGCACTATTTGCAATATGGGGAGCCGTCGCTCCTGATCAGCTTGCGGATGTGGCTAACGTTGCCTACAACTTCTCTATTCAGAATTTTGGCTGGTTTTATTTGCTGGCCACACTGTTCTTCCTGATCTTCGCTTTTTATCTGGCATTCAGCCGATTTGGTAGTATCAGGCTGGGGGATGACGATGATGAACCGGAATATTCTACGATTTCCTGGCTCTCCATGCTATTTAGTGCTGGTATGGGCATTGGACTGGTTTTCTGGGGAGTGGCTGAACCGCTGTCCCACTATTTATCTGCTCCGGAAGGGGCGGTACCCGCAACGACGCAAGCCGCAAGACTTTCCATGCGTTATTCCTTTTTCCACTGGGGGCTGCATCCTTGGGCTATCTATACCGTCATCGGTTTATCGCTTGCTTACTTCCAGTTCCGGAAAGGCTACAAAGGGCTAATCAGTTCCACCTTTATTCCTCTGATAGGTGAGCGTCTTGCGGCTGGCTGGCTTGGCAAGATCATTGATATTCTGGCGGTCATTGCCACTATCTTCGGTGTAGCAACCTCGCTTGGATTGGGTGCGCTTCAGATCGGTGGGGGTCTGAATTACTTATTTGGTATTCCTAACTCGACGCTGTCCCAGATTGTTATTATTTCAATTGTAACCGTACTGTTTTTGATCTCGGCAACCACAGGTCTGGATAAAGGTATTAAGATCCTGAGCAACACCAACCTCGTTATAGCTGTGCTATTGATGGTGTTTGTATTGGTGACTGGACCGACTTCTTTTATATTTGACACATTTACGACCACCTTGGGCAGTTACATGCAGAATATTATTAACATGAGTTTGAGACTGACGCCGTTCTCCAGAGAAACCTGGATTGGAGCATGGACGTTATTTTACTGGGCGTGGTGGATCGCGTGGGCTCCATTTGTCGGCACATTTATTGCAAGGGTATCCAAAGGAAGAACCATAAAAGAATTTGTAATTTACGTCATGATTATACCAAGTCTCTTCGGATTTATCTGGTTCTCCGTCTTCGGCGGAACAGGACTTCACCTTGAATTGTTCAATGCCGCCCATCTGGCAGAGGCCGTCAAGGAAGATACGACAACCGCTCTATTCCTTATGCTGGAACAGCTGCCTTTGGGCACGATCATAGCATTCATCGCTACGCTCCTGATCATGACTTTCTTTATTACATCGGCTGATTCGGCTACCTTTGTGCTGGGCATGCTGTCTTCCGATGGCAAGCTGGATCCGACTACAAGAGTGAAATTAACGTGGGGAATCATGCAGTCCGCCATCGCGATAGTATTGTTGATTAGCGGGGGGTTAAACGGCCTCCAGACAGCCTCCATTGTGGCCGCACTGCCGTTTGCTGTTGTCCTTATTGGTATGTGTGTCTCCCTACTTAAAGCTCTGCAGGCTGAGGACAGAGAGCGCCGCCAGAAAGAAAAACGGCAGCGCCAAAAGTTGAAACGATTACTGGAGGAACAGGAACTCGCAAAATGAAGTTCCCCCATGTAATGTATACTTGATCTCTATAGAGAAGGCACCTGCCCATAGGCGGGTGCCTTTTGATTTGCCTGCCTACATTCACATCATCAACCTACCATTGGTTACCAACGAATGTATAGAATACATAACAATTCATGAGCTCGATTTGGGTAAAGTTTGTATCAAAGTAAGCCGATTGCTACATTCTTCACGAATATTTCAATACGACTTGACTTGTGAATTGATTATCGATATGGTGTGAATGAGTTCACACTTCATATTAAGGAGTAGTCTATGCCCAAAAAAACGTTCTTTCGTTTAGATGAAGCAAGGCGCGAGGAAATATCTAATAGCGCTATGCATCTTTTTGTTGATAATCTGTACGAGGATATAACGATGAAGATGGTTTTGGATCGTTTGTCCATGCACCCCGGAACATTTTATCGGTATTTTGAAGACAAAGATGATCTTTATTGTCTCTTAATACGTAATGTGACCCAGAAAAGAGCTTCGTATTTTAATAACACGAATGAAGATTCCCTTTACCGGTTTTTCCTTACTGGCTTACTTGATAATGTTAATGGCATGATGACCGAGCCATTGAATGAGTTGGAAATCAAACTCACTAAAACAGTACTGTACATTCCTGAGGACATTTTGCTTAAAGTCTATCTGGATGTGCTAAAGGGGGAGTCATTCCCCATCATCAAGAACATTTTACGCCGAATGAGGGTTGATGGATCTCTCCGACCTGATATTGATGACGACCTGATTTCTTTTATGTTTGAGTCCATGCAGTTTAATCTTGTCATGTTTTTTAGGGAATTCGATATTAAGGACTCTAAGCTGCAACTTCAGATTAGCAAATACTTTGCTGACTTTATGGGTCACGGGCTGCTTGAAGATCATAAATATTCTGAAATGGTTAGCGATCTCAAGAAAGCCAAGGAGTAGAACTGATTCAATCGAAGATAGAATGTAATCATTTCACCGTTTTGAAAAGCACTTATAGCGCAATATATGTATTTCACATTCGCCACTTTATTCATTAAGGGGGAACAAGAAAATGAAAACGTATGACGCTTTTCCAGAACCAATTGGCGGCTACACGGTCGGTCGAACCCAGATGGATTTTGAGTACACGGCATCAGATCACTCAAAAAGAGAACTGACGGCGTTTGTCTACTATCCGTCCGACAGTAACGAAGGTAAGACGACATCAACGTACATGTTTCCTGAAGTATACGAGATGTTGAATGAGCAGCCACTTCTCACAGCGTTGAAGGATGCATACTCTATCGATATCAAGACCCAGTGTTACGACGACCTTGCTCTCTCCGGGAAGGAAAAGCGCTATCCGGTATTATTCTATGTTTGCGGCGGGGGAGGTTCTCCAGAATGGGGTACCGTGATCTGTACAGACTTGGCAAGCATAGGATATGTAGTGGTAAGCATCGGCCATCAGGATAGCACGATGTATAAGCGTAAAGATGGGCGCCTGTTTAATGTATCAAAGGATTTTTCCGATGTCATTATGGCGTTCTCTGAAGATCCGGAGATGGTGGAGTTGGCTGGTAAGATGGAGATGCGGCCTGACGATGAAACGGCCATTGAGATGTGCGAAAACGTGCTTCAACTGCCGATACTTGCCAAGTTAACAGAGTATAGCGAGTTACAGGCAGAAGATATAAGGTATGCAGCCGATTATCTTTACAAACTGGACGCTGGAGAACTGAATTCCATCTTTAAGGGCAGATTATGGCTTAACATCGGCATGGGCATAGTCGGGCATTCTTATGGAGGGCCTACGACGGCGATTGTTTGCCGGGACGACGAACGGTTCGCCTGCGGGATTGGCTTGGATAGCGGTGCGTTCGGTCTTCTCGGCAGCGACCTTAAGAAACCCTTCTTGCTACTATTTTGTGAACCTAACTATAATATGAATGCGATAATTGGCGCTAACAATAGCATGGAAACCTATTATTTCTCTGTTGATCGTGCTGCTCATTTAGATTACTGTGACATCGTGTTTACAAGTGTAAAAGAGGAACTCAGAGGCGAACGGGACGCTATGGAAATGCGAAATCTTGTAACAGACTATACGAAGAACTTTTTTGATCACTACATACTGCAGAAGGCAGCAAGTGTGGAAAGTCTGGCATACGATGGTGTGTACTTGATCAAGAAGACCTGCGACAAGTGACATAACCGAGAGATTGCTAACAAACGCATGTCAAAGAACTAGCCATACACACAGAGCCAATAACCCAATTACACGGTTATCGGCTCTCTCATATTTCGGGCATTGTTTTCTATTAGAAGTCTATCTCTATCAGGAAACCTCAGGCTTTTTCAACTGAATGGGTCCAATAAGTCCACTTGGTTCCTGTTGGGCAAAAGAAGACAAGAAATCTCGCTGATCTTTTACCAACGTATTTATAACCTCAATAATTAGTTTTTCTCTCCCTTTCTTTAGCTCCCCATGGCTTTCGAATCGATAAGACGGGCAGATCTGCACGCCTATATGCTCACCGTACCTTTTGATAGCGAAATGGGAAGCCCTCAAGTGGATGTAAAACATTTACCAGTAAAATACAATTAGACGAGATAAAGCATGGTCATGTATGGTGATTACACAACAAAAAATACTGAGGAGTAATTTTACACTATGATTAATCGATTCGTTAGCCTATTTTCCATTCCTTCGTATGCTTTACTCTTTATGTGTATGGCATTACAGGGAATGGGCATTTCGCTCAGCACCCCTTTTTTATCAATTTATTTTACGGAAAAGCTTGGCGTATCGATTGGCATGTTTGGTCTTTATCTAGCCGTTACACTAATTGCAGGAATATGGATCAGTACGCTAATCGGGAGACGTTCTGACCTCGGCTTGAATCGAAAGGGCGTTTATCTTTTCTCTACTCTCGCTAATGCCCTGGCCTTTAGTGGATATTTGTTCATTCATGATTTTCCGATTTTGTTCATTTACATGACTGTGTTTACTGCCCTTGGTGCACCAGGGATGCCCCAGTTGTTCGCTATTTCCAGAGAAGCAGTGTTAAAGAGTCATTTTACGGAGCGTGCGTTTGCTAATTCTACCTTGCGTTCTGCTTTCTCTCTCGGCTTTATTACAGGTCCTTTAATCGGCACTTTATTGCTCGATGCTATTGGATTTAAGGGGATCTTTTTGGGTACGATCGGAGCTTTCCTTCTTGTCGCTCTGCTTGTTTTACTGTTTCTCAAATCAAACACAGAAATGAAAAGCAATAATGCTGAAGTGAAAATAAAAAGTTTCCGGCTGGCTCAAAACCGGGATATTTTACTTCCTTTTCTAATTCTGATACTCATGTATACCGCTCATTGGATGAGCAGCATAAACACGGCTCTCTTTATTACGAACAATCTTGGGGGAACGACGAGCGATGTCGGTTTAGTCAGCAGTATATGTGCTGCGCTGGAAATTCCTTTTATGATTGTACTCGGTCTACTTAGTGCAAAATATAGTAACCGAATCTTGGTGTTTTGCGGGGCTATTTTCGGAGGAGCTTATTATTTCGTTATTCTTATTGCAAACGCGATGTGGCAAATGCTTGCAGCACAAGTTTTGCTCGCTGTTTTTGTCGCCGTCATTTCTGCGATTGGAATTAGCTACATACAGGACCTGCTGCCCAGAATGCCAGGATATGCTTCCACGCTATATTCCAATTCTTCCACAATCGGCAGACTGCTTGGCAGTCTTGTTGGTGGTGGAGTAGCCAGCATTGTCGGTTACCGATACTCATTTATCTTCTGCTTTATACTTATCATTGTTGCTGTAATTATGCTTGTGGTAAGTGGACGACAGCCTGTAGATGAACCGCAAATTTCAACCTAACTACGCCGATTCAATCGGATAATTTAGATTATTGAGCTTTTCCACCTATGGGGTATGGCAACTTATTCTAAACTAACCTGCACAATAGTCGAACAAAAGCAGCCGATCATGGATTAGCTGCTCTTGTTCGACTTTTTAATTATAATTCCCTGTCTGTTTAGTATATGATTTCCGATTTGATATCATTTTGATTTAAAAATTTCATTAAGTCGTTACTCAGCAGAACAATCTCATTGTTAGCATGATTTGCATAATCCGGCAACATCATATCCCTAACCATATTCGTTCGTAGCCATGTCATAAAGAAAAGATCCAAAATTAAGTTTGGAAAATTAAGTACCATTTTAAGCATTGGTGGATCAATTGAAACGCCGGCTTTTTGTATTGCCCTCAGATACGCTTTTAAAGTGACTGTTATTTTGCGTGCCGTCCTTCTGGTTCTGGCTGTTTTTTTGTCCATTATGTTATTCTCGGATTGTAAAACGCTCAACATGGCAATATCTGATACGGAATGTGTGATTAGATACGACTGCATATCCTTTTTAATAACATAAGGAAGCTTAGCTGTTTTAAATATTTTTGCGAGATTTTCAATGCGTTCTGTCACTACACCATTAATTTCTCCAAATGCTGTTGCCGCTATAAATTTTGGTAGAAATCGAGCATGCAATACTCCATCCTTAATCTGTCCGCCGAAGCCAGGAAAAGCAGGTAAAAGTCTATCCCCCACGATATCCAGCCACGAAGAAAATCCCATTGAATTACTAGTCATCGTAACTACGTTTTTGCTTTGATTATCTTTTAGCGCTAACAATGCTGATTCGGACCGATCATAACGAACGGTAACGAAAATGAAATCGTATATATCATCATTTTCGAGCGTATCGATGACATTCACTTGTATCGATCTAACTGTACCTTTTTCCTTATATCGCAGGCCATTTTCTCTTAATGATTTATATTTATTAGAACGTGCAAACAGGGTAACATCAAAACCTGCTTCAATAAGCTTAATTGCGTACATGCTCCCAATGACTCCTGCACCAAAAATTAAAATTCGATCTTGTTTTGTTGACATTAAAAACACTCCTACTTATTAACATTTCTTATAATCATCCGACAACATGTTGTATGATGTGATTATAAATTTTCATTATTTGTTGATCAACCATCAGTTTTTTATGATTTGTCGGATGATATTCTTATTCGCTAGTAGGAGGAAAACATGAAAAAGCAACCCAAAATAACGGAGAAAACAAGACAAACTTTTGTTGAAGTTTTTTGTGAGTTATACAGCCAAAAACCAATTGAGAAAATTTCAGTTCAGGAAATTGCGAATAAGTCAGGATATAACCGAAGCACCTTTTATCAATACTTTACTGACATTTATGAATTGCTAGATTTTGTTGAAAATGAGTTGTTAAATGACATTAAAAAAGAATTGGCGAATAAAGAGCTATCGATGCATACGGTTCAAGATACGCTCCATTGTCTGGACAATAGAGACCATCTCCTGGTTCTCAATGCCCTTTTGGGTGATTATGGAAGTGCACGTTTTTTAAAACGTTTAAAAAAAGAAATCACTTTAGACCAATTGGAATTGAACGTTCCACAAAACCATGCCTTAACGCCATACTTAATTGAGTTTTACCTGACAACTTCCCTATCTTTATTTCGTCTATGGCTCCAGCGTCAAAAGGATTTATCGTCAGAAGAATTTTTTAAGTTAGTGGAGAACCTATATTCAAGAGGAATTACGCCCTATTTTAAAGAATAAGTCTGTCATTCAAACCAAATCCATAGGGTTGTTTAACATTGAAAAGCGCGCATAAGCTTGTTTACACAACCCACTCCCTAAAGACTAACCCACTCTTACGGATCCGCATTTTGGTAAATACTCACTTCTCCAAGTTTTTTCAGGAAAATTGCCTCTGTTTGTGGTAGGGTTCTCCGCGTTGTCTGTAACGACACATTTCATGGCCATTCTTCGCCCATGGCTTCTAACTTCACAAGCCGGTATTTCCCAATCTGTATTGGGAAGCCCTCTACTCTAATTACTTTTCCGTCCACCGTTTTTGGCCGCCCCATGCATTACAGCAAGATTTGAAAAGTGTATTTTTAGCCCTCATGTTATCTTGAGTTCATTCATAATAATTGCAACAGAACGGAGGGCTTGGCTAATATGCTGAATCAATCGGCAGTTTTTTGATAGGTGCATATATGTGGAAGGCAGATTGAAAATTGTGAATATCATCAAAAGTTTGAATGAGCTCGATATGTGAATCCTCCGTTTCCTGCCTAGAAATTTTTAGAAATCTGGCGTAATCAGTTTTAAGGACATCTCCTATTTCAAGGAGATCACCGAAATACTTGAATTTGGCACAGAAGAGCTGTGGCACGTCAATAGTAAAATAAAAAGGTTCATTGATCTGAATGTCATATGGAATTCCAAACAGGACTTTAAAGCGGGTTGAATTAGGTTGACAATTGGAATAGATGACATAACATGGACCACTTATTGTTTTATCAATCGTCTGCAACAGTTTGTCAGAGTGAGAGCGAATCTTTGCCTTGTAATCATCATCAGCCAGATCAACTTCAAAAGCTATGCCGGTTACCCGTATGGATTCAAAGTCTGTTAGGGTGAAGTCAGTGACAATATCACCATTGATGTTTTTAACGGGTCTTCTGACCACTGATGGCATGGGTATTTGAGGAATGTTCATGTTTTGTACTCTTAGAGCGCTCGGGGCTATTCCATATTGGCGTTTAAATGCACGAGTAAATGATGATTGGGCTCCAAAGTTCAGCAGGTAAGAAATTTCTGTAAGTGATAGTTGATTGGATTCAATGAATTGTAGTGAAGCGTTCAATCTTCTGGATAGGATGTAATTGTTTAAGGAAGAACCTGTTATCGCAGAGAACAGTCTGTGAAAGTAATATTTCGACATGTTGACAGTATCAGCTACAGACTCTAATGATAAGGGCTGCTCTAAATTGTTCTCAATATGGAGTAGAGCATTCTCTATGACTGCGTAATGGTCCATAATAACCTCCAATCCATTTTTCGGAGTAACTCTGCAATTTTATACTTAAACATTAATTAACTTAAGGAGGTAGGGTAATGACGCAAGACAGAAGGAATGGAATTATAATCGGCATTTTTTATATTGTAGCTGCAGTCACTTCAGTCATCGCTGTGATCTCATATGAGCCGGTTTTATCTGAACAATGGTATTTGTCCGTGGCAAATGGTTTTAAAACACAGGTCTTGCTTGGGGTATTTAACGATCTCATGCTCGTTCTAACTGCAGTTGGTACATCGGTCATGCTGTTCCCTTATCTTCGTCGTTGGAATGAACCGCTCGCGCTAGGATATCTATGCTTTCGTTTCATGGAAGCTGTGCTTATTGCCGTAGGTGTGGTAAGTATTTTAGGCTTATTACAGCTTAGTATACATTATGAAGCAAACAGCTTAACAAGTGTAGAAAATCTTAACGAGATCGGATACATGCTGCAAGCTTTTCATCGCTGGACATCGATGTTAGGTCCCAATTTTATGCTGGGTATTAATACGGCACTATATAGCTATTTGCTTTTTAGAACAGGTTTAGTTCCAAGAACGTTAGCGCTGTTTGGTATAATTACTGCTGTACTTGTATTTATAGCAGGGCTATTAGAAATGTTCGGTATGATAGAACCTCTTTCTGCAGTAAAAGGAATGATTGCTCTTCCAGTTGGCGTATATGAATTGAGTTTGTCTGTATGGTTGATTGTAAAGGGATTTGACAAGCGAAACCTCGAGAAAATAGGAATGAATAAGGAGTATTCTTAATCTTACAACTCAGATAGATCAATAAATACGAAGAATATCCAAAGAAGCTGCTTTATTGTCAGTGGCCTTGTCAGAAAGCTAAAAGTAGTGCTATAGCGAAAGATTTCCAGCATTCCTTGGTGGATGCCTCCATATTTACTTTCTACATTCATTCAAATAACATTTTTCATAAACTCAACTCTATATTACTATAACTTGGAATCGAGGTTATGATAAATATGTTTCAACGTTAACCTGCCTACTTATCTAACCTGTAATTCAAACATGTTCTTTCTCTCGACATGATTAACAGACAAATGGGAGATATTTTACCTACCACTGCAAACTTAACTGGCTTAATGTAAATAGTAAAAAGGCTTGGGCAGTTTTCACCCAAGCCTTTCTCATTTCTTCTTTTATAAGGATTCTAGCAGCTCTTTAATCTCTGAATGCAAATTTAGCGTGTTGAGGATGATCTGAAGAGCTTCAGTCCGAGTAGCCTTACCTTTAGGATCAAACACCCCCATTTCCTTACCTTCAATGATACCAATCTCAGCAGCCTTTTTAATTTCCTTAGCTGCATAGGATACCTCAATATCATTAAATTCTACAGAAGATGAGTTGCTCTTAACCAAACTCATGTTGACGACACGAGACAAAATGACTACCATCTCTTGACGTGAGATTGTATGGTTTGGTCTAAACGTATCATCCCCATATCCCTTCAATACACCTGCAGAAGTTAATTTACGAATATTGTCTGATCCCCAATATCCATTTAGATCGTTCAAGTGTTCAGCATTTGTTCCTGCTGTTACTACAAAGATTCGATCGATTAGTGCAGCAAACTCGCCGCGTGTAATACTATTGTTTGGTTTTGATGTACCATCTTCGTAACCTTTCAATACACCTAATTTAGAGAAGATCGTAAGTGTTTTTTCACCCCAATGGCCTTGAATATCCATCAAACTGGATATCTCTTCTGGATGTGTAGTATACATTTGGACCATTGAACTGATGTTGGACACCACATTACTGTCTGCCTCTACTACTTCAGGTCTAAATATATCATTATTATTTGACGCTGGACTCGTGGAGCCTGGATCTTCTGTTACTGGTATTGTAGGAACAGGAGTACTTGGGTTCGTATTCCCGCTATTCGTACTACCACCACTGCTGTTTCCACCTGTGTTCCCAGGATTGGTTGGAGTTGTTGCTACCTGCCGAGTTATCGTTAATGTATAAGTCTTCGTTAAACCACCTTGGGTCGTGACTACAACAGTTACGGTGTTTTTACCTATACTAAGTTCCACTGGTTTTGTAATACCAGAGTTCACTATCTGCCCATCAATCGTCAAGGTTGCATGTGTATCTTCAAGCGTAGCAGTGATAGGTAAAGTCGACACATCATTGTTGACAGTTATACTGTAGTTTTCTTCTGCTGATGAGAAAGATGGAGTGAGATTTTTTGTACCTGCCTTAAGCTCAGTTAGATAATTGGATACAACATATATGGTACGTGTTTTTTCTTGAGCAGCGCGGTTCTCAGAATCAGAAACGTTATACTTGATTTGGTATGTTCCATATTCTGACTCTGCCTCGGTACGCGTTACGGTCACATTCTCAGTGAGATCTTGACCTTCCACATTTGCTGCACTATATCCAGGTTCAATGAACTGCTGACCTTTGAGCAGATATATTGTTGTGTCTCCAGATAGACTAATGGACGGAGCAAGATCCTTAATCTCAAAAGCCACTTGAGCTGTTGCACTATAAAACCCATCTGTAACGGTATACTTGAACCTAGCTAAACCTGTAAACTCAGGTTCAGGAATGAATTCAATATAACCTTCTTTAATGGAAGCTGTTCCACCCACTAGTTCACTTACATTAGTAATGGTAAGGGTTTGTGTATCCAGTTCGTTTGGACTTCCAACGGAATCATTACCTGTTAGATCTGTAAATAGTATGGTGACCTTATCTTTCCCTTTCGGTATAGAAGGCAGGACATCATCTGTAGCGATAGGCAAATGATTGTCTTCTGGAGCAGGTGGAGCAGAGATCGTGACCTTGATAGGACGACTGGTTGCTGTTGAAGTCTTATTACCTGTTTGACTATCGTCTGTATTCGTTACAGTGACGTAATAATATGATGTACTAGGTTGTTCGGTCGAAACAGTGTAGTTATCTTGAGTTGCCCCGAAAATCGGAGTTCCCTCAACGGTACTATTTGAATCATTTTCATACCACTGATAGCTGAGCACTCCAGTCCCGTCAACATGCACCATTAGGTTGACTGGATCATTAACATTGACGTTTTGATCATTAGACTCCAGAAGAATAAGTGGAGCTGGTGCGTTGCTAAGTTCATTAACGACTACTTTTGCAACACGGGTAGTCACGCTAGATGCATTCATTCCCGTTTTTGAAGAGTCAATGTTGGTGACTACTACGTAGTAGTATGTCGTTCCAAGTTCAAATGTGGGGACTGCGAGCGAGCTACCCGTTTCACCGGTTAGAGCCATCCCACCTGTAACGGAAGAATCTTCGCTTTGGTACCACTGATAACTTACTGAACCGCTTCCTATCGCATCTACTTTCAATACTACAGGCTCATTGATGCTTACCGTTTGATCCGTCGGCTCTGTAATAAGCGTTGGTGCCTCTGCATCTGTCAAATCATCAACCGTTACCTTGGCGATTGAGCTCGTCTGTGTTGCCACATTCAGCCCTGTTTTGGTGCTATCCGTATTGGTTACCACGGCGAAGTAATACGTAGTTCCAGCCATCATTGTCGGTACTGTAAGCGTGTTACTTGTCTCACCTACCAGCATTGTTGCACCATCTGTAGTGTTTGTATCATTGCTGTACCACTGGTAACTCACCGTACCACTTGCATTCGCTGAGATGTTTAATTCTGCCGAATCACCTACATTTACTGTCCGGTCTATTGGTTGTGCGGTTATTGACGGTGCCTCAGCATTGGTGATTGCTTCGTTGATGGTCACTTTACCATCAATAACCGTTTTCTTCATTTCTTCCACTTGCACATTGGTAAAAGTAAGATGTCCAGGATCCTCTTGATTGCTTACTGTAATAGGCACATCGCCTGCGGCAGCATTCTCTTTAATCTTAAAAGAGATTTTGAACAAAGTGTCCCCTTCTTTTAAAGCATGATCACCACCCTCTGCATCAACCCAGCAAACCTTTAACCAGCCTTCCAGGTCGTTCTGTAAAGTGGAGAACGTATCTCCAGACATTCCTGTGACTTTCTCGATCGCAAGAGCATTGGAATCATAATCAAGCTGCATCCCATAAGCTGCGGCTGATCCATTAGCTTTGAGAATGGAAACTGGCACTTCAACGGTCTCACCCGGTGCTCCAGTTACCGTGCCAACTTTAACATGAATAACTTCTTGAACGATTACACTCCCCGAAGATAGCGATGCAAAATCGGTCCGAGTTTCACCCTCATTGGAGTATTTAGCAGATTCAATCTGTATATTAGCTTCTCCCGATCCCGCATTTTCTTTTATCTTAAATTGAATATCAAATACTTCTTGCTTACTTGAGATGAAGTAATTATCACCGAAGTAGGCTGAAGAAACAATAATCCGTCCCAATGAACTATCATCTGTAGTAAATTGTAGAGCTCCCGCTTTATCTGTTACGTTAACAAGTTCAAGACGGTTTGCATCGTAATTCAAATTAGTATCATATGCGATCAAATCTTCATCACCAGGATCTACCGTTACACTGACTGTAACCATATCGCCAGGAGCATAAGAAGTTTCGTCCACCTCAACTGCTAACGAAGGGGTAGTTAAAGCAGCAGCTTCAACAACAGATTGGAAAGGAACGAGAAGTAGGCATAAGATCGTAAATAACGAAACTACTTTATTTAACGCGCTACCGTGAAGGCGTTGTATCATTTTCCTGTTCCTCCTAGGTAAATCGCCATGATCATTTGTACATCCACATTATTCAAAATCCCGTTATTGTCCATGTCTAACGCTTTGAATTGATCAGCTGTCAAGTTAATCTTTCCTTTCATATGTTGCGTAACCATCAAGGCATCGGCGGGAGTGATTATGCCATCACCGTTTGCGTCTCCTTTTAGTATCTGTTTAGCATTCACCGTTTGCTTAACCGTGAAGGTAGTATCGGCCATGTGATCTGCACTAACGGTAACTGTTCCACTGTACGTTCCAGATGGCAAATTATCTTTCGCCCTTACTGTAAACGAAGTCGCTGGCGTTCCGTCATCCAGCGCTGTTACGGATGGCCCAGTGATTACGAAATGACTAGCTTGATCTCCACTTATTAACACAGTTACATTCGTTAAATCTCCTGTACCTGTACGGGTAATGGGAATCGTCTTCGTTTCTTGAGTACCAGGTAAGTATCCTTCTAATAAGTTCGAAAGTGTTTCATCTTCGATTGAGCTGATCTTATAGGTCAATGCAGCCCACTGTGCATAAAGTTTCACTTCAGCCGTGCCCATGATGAAGGTATCTGCACCTTTGTATACACCGCCATTACCTAGTGCATCGGTACTCCAACCCATAAATCGATAACCTTCACGCTCCATATTCCCTGTATTATCTAATACAGTGACAACATGACCTTCCGGGTAACGATTACTGTCGACAGGAACAGTGCCCATCGTTCCTCCATTACTAACATATAAGACGGAGTAGGACTTCACATATGGACGAAGTCGCGGATAATCGTCACCTTCATTAATCGTCCATATCGAATTAAAGTCCCAATCAACAAAGGTAGCTTTGCTTTTCATCTCTGCTGTAGACTTCGGTTCGCCCTTTCCAGTGTCGGATTGATTAGCTACTTCTGTGTCGTAGTAACTGTTCGTGATGATCCCGTAGCCTTCGGTACCCAACAGTCCGCCATTATTACTTCCGGTTGTTGGCACTTGAACAGCTGCATAACTATTCACTATATCGCCTTGATAAAAACTACCTACCAAACCACCAAATAGCGTGCTATTCGCGTTTCCTGATATTTGTCCAGTGGCGTAACTATTTAAAATTTTCCCAAAGTCAGATCGACCGACTAATCCACCAATTTGAGGAAAACTTCCTCCTTCAGAAGTGATATTTCCCGTGGCATAACTCTGCTGGATATTTCCGCCTCCAGAGCCAATAAGACCACCGAGGTTTGTCCCTTCTATTGAAAACACATTGCCTGTTGCATAACTGTACTCTATAAGGTTCGAATTACTTCCACCAATCAAACCGCCAAGAGAAGAGCTATTCAGATTGGTTCCTCGTATATCACCGCTAGCATGGCTGTTCGTGACACCGCCGCCCCAGTCGATATAACCAATTAAACCTCCAAGATTGCCGCCAGTACCTGTAACGTTACCGCTGGCAGAGTTATCTGACATGGCTGTCCAGCTGCTGTATTTACCGATTAAACCGCCCAAGCTCTGGTATCCGTCAACCGTTACGTTAGCCGAACTCCCATTAACCACAGCTGAGGAGTAAGCCACTTCCCCTACCAGCCCTCCGGCTTGACGATATCCTTTTACTGTGCCGCTTGCACTGCTATTTTCTATTTTCCCAAAATTGATTCTACCTACTAAACTACCAACATAATCATATCCAACTATATTTACTCCAGTTAGATGGACATTGCGAATTTGAGCAGATTCAACATATCCAAATAAGCCGACATCGGATAGATAAGAACGATTAATGGTTAATCCACTGATCGTATGACCATCTCCATCTAATCCACCGCTAAAAACAGCACTTTTTGTTCCAATTGGTGTCCAATCGGAATAGCTTGATAGATCAATATCTTTACCCAGTTTATAGTAAGATCTCATCGATTTACGTATATCATTGAGTTGTGTAGCCGTTGTGATGATATAAGGGTCTGATGCTGTACCGGAACCTGAAGATGCAGCCTCCACTTCACTAGACAACCACACGAAGGAAGAAAGCATTACACCCACTACAAGTACAACAGTAAGAAAAATGGATATTTTTCTCGTGATTTTTCTAATCATTTATATTGCTCTCCTCTTTGCTCTTCATTTACCACACAAAATTGGTATCCTTTTGTAAGATACCCGAGCCACCTCCGCTCAAATTGCTGACTACATGCTAGAACGAAAACCTGATTTTTACCATCTGTTAACATTCCATCCCATGTTTATCGGTAGTAAAGTCAGTTAATATGAGCACATATTATATATTTCAATAATAAAGTTTATACAGTTTTTTATGGTCTTAATATGTAGTTAGCTTCTATCACGCAGATGCTTTTTGAAAGTCAGGGATAGAAGAGATTCTTGAATGTGAATTACCACCTTTCGCATTTGATAGTGAACAGTGGTGGGAAAATAATACGATGCACCAATCCACAAGCTAATTCTTGGTTAATCACTGGAAAGTTGAAAGAGTAAGTTTGTAAAACAGGTTACCTTCGTCCGCTAAGGCATCATGCTTGAAGCATTCCCTAAAAAAGAAACCGACCTTGGTCCTGCATAAAACAGGATCAAGGTCGGTTTCTTTAATTATAATTGCAAGAAAATCTTATACAGAACCTGAGCAGCTTCTGCTCTGGTTGTCGTTCCTCCAGGACTCAAGGTGACATTGCTTCGCCCGTTTATGAAACCCATTTTAACCATTGCAGCCATGTCATCAACTGCATACTTTGCTACATTTGCCGCATCTGTAAATCTCTTGAGATCCTCAGCTGTACCGCTCTGCTCGGATTTGCCCACTGCCCGCAAAGCCCGCATGGTCAGCACAGCCAAATCTTGTCTGGCAATTTCCGTTTCCGGATAGAAGCTGCCGTTCGTGCCCAGGGCGATCCCGAGTGCTTTGGCGATTCCGATTTCCTCATAATAGCGGTCTGTTCGCTTCATATCACTGAAGGTGGTGTTGAACTCTGCTTTGAGATCCAGTGTCCTTACCAACCAAGCTAGATACTCACCTCTTGTGACCTTTTGCCCGGGACTAAAGCTTGTTGCCGATGTCCCGTCGATGAATCCTTTGGATGCCATTGTTTCAACCGCTGATGCGTACCACGAATCCTTGATGACATCATTGAAGAACTTCTTCGTATAAACAACTGCATATTGACCTGTATTTGCCGCTGGAAAAACCATGGCTTGTAGAGCACTGTCGTATTTGCCGTTCAGTAGCTGAACAAATGTACTGTTCGCAGCCACGTACGAAACTGTAAGGTATTTGGAATTGGCCAATTCTTCAACATCAGGAGTATAAGGCAGTCTGATTTCAGCCGGTGCATTCAAGGTTGCCATTTCTTCTCCATCTAATTGAACAGCGAATGCAATAACAGGTCTGCTGGCTATCACTGATTTTACATCTGAATGAAGCTTTACAGTATCTAGCCGGCTCAGTGACAGTTCCACATTTTTGGCACCTGATACATACTTCAGCAAATTAGAAGGTACTGCAACGGCTCCAAATTCCGTATTAATCCCGATCTTGATGTTGGCATGCGCTGCGGTTAGTGCAGCTGCAGGAAGCTCAACCGCATAGGAATGGGCTCCCTCTGCTTTCGGAATGTCCACCATGATTGTTTTAATATTACTGCTATTCGCCTTTACATGCTCCAGAGCCTTATTAAGGTCTTCCTGCCGGATGGGTGCTCCTTTAGCTTTACCGGTTTTGGTATCCGTCTTTGGTGCCACAATCTTAATCCAATTCCCTTCGACTTTGATGTTTTCAGGAGACGGTGAAGGTGTGGTCACTGACACAGGTGCATCCGTTGACGGGGGTGTTTCCGTCGGCTTCGGATCGATGACTGGATTGCTGATAACGACAGTAAGGGATTGGCTCGCAAAATGAGTTGCCGTTTCTTTATATCTTACTTCGTAGATTCCGTTACCAAGACCTATAACCTCTGTGCCTGTGATCGCATTCCAGCTGCCAGCGTCCACTCCCACATGCCGGTATTCCATTGCTGGACTTACACCAATGATCTTACCATCCTTGGCCCCGGCTGCACTGACATTTACAGATTTGACCTCTGCACTGGACGGCGGACTTTGCTCCTGCTTGGTTCCGTCAGGCACAACGATCAGGATCGCAGGACTTGGATTGTTCAAATCCGTTCCGGCGTACCGGAGCTCGTAGCTGCCCGCCTCGAGGCCTTCAATGCTGGTTCCACTAACCGGCATGTAACCACCTTGATCCGCCTTTCGGTACTCCATATCGGCAGTCACATTTTCAATTCTGCCATCATTCCCGCCTGCCGCTGTAGGCGGTGTAATGACGAGTCCTTCCGCTGTGGGTGCCTCTCTGTCTGCCTTGGCTTCATTGCGAATGTCCACGGTTACCGGCGGACTTGCCTTTAGGCTGTCTGTGGCCGCATACCGGATCTGATAGCTGCCAGGCTCCAGATCGTTGATACTTGAACCTGTAACAGGTGTGTAGTCCTCTTCGCCCAGCTTCCGGTATTCCATCGTATCATTCAAACCCTCAATTGTGCCTTTTATGTTGGTGTCCGAATTGGCGTGTGAGATCACCCACCCACTCGCATCGGGTGCAGCCTGCTCCTGTGTCTGCCCTTCCGGAATAACGACTTCCTTATCCAGGCTGGCGCTCAGCGAACCGGTCTTCATATATCGGACATAATATTTACCGGCGGTGAGACCTGTGACCTCAATTCCTGCAATTGCAGTATATTCTTCTTCGCCTTCCTTCTTATACTCCATTTCTGTTGTCACACCAATCAGTTTGCCGTCATCTCCATGGAGTACGGACGGTGCCACCCCGGCTGGTGTTACTGGAGCCTCTCGATCTTGAGTGGATCCGGCCTGGAGAACTTCCCATTCCCAAAGGCCAACACCGTTATCTCCTGCCTGTGATTGCTTGGTCAGGGTTACTCGCACTGCCTTTACATTCAGCACCGAGTCAAACGTGTAAGGATTGGAGGATTCCGCCGGAGTATGTTCAACCACTTTGATTCCCTCCGAAACCGTTCCCGCTGTTACCCATTCATCAGTTGCACTATCTGCCGGGATGTAGGAATACACAATTTGGGTAGGCGGCTTGATTCCGCCGGCATCTGACCACAACACCAGATTCGAACTCCGGATGGTGGCACCCTGCGGCCATTCATATTGCACCCACTCCTCTGCGCCTTCATGACCCCAGGTTCCCCAATGTGAAATGTTGTTGCCATCTTTCTTTCCGTCGTTTACTGCAGCCAGACTCTCCCAAGGAGAGGTATAGCTGGAAGAAGCATTTGCGACGAAGGCCATATTGCCGTCTCTCGGACTGAGCAGACGCAAATCCATCAGCAGCTTCTCGAGCGCCAGGGCAATTTCCTCGTCTGTGGCATTCATATTCTTGATCACAGCAGATGCTTCTGTCTTCGCCGCTTCGATTGGCGCAAGACCTGGATCTGCAAGGTTCGAAGCATTTAATGTATTTACATAGTTATAGACCTTGATCAGTTCTGTCTTATCTACCGCTCCGGTATAGCCGTATACCTTCCATTCCAGAATACCGCTGCCATTAACGGAAGGCTTCATGTCCATACGAACACCTGTAATATAGGCGGGCTCAAAGGTAGTTGTATTGTATTTATTAAGTTCATTGCCCAATCCCTTTATGTCCCGCGGGGTATACCATTTCCCATCTTCGCCGCGAAGCATAAGCTGCATATCCTTCGGACGGAAGTTCCCGCCGTTGTCTTGAAATACATATACATCCATGGATGAGGCCAGGAATGGATGATCCCATTCATACGTCACCCATGCAGGATCTCCTTCTCTACCCCAGTTATGCCATGCACTGTTGGGGGCACCTCGGTTCGGAGAGAAATCTGCCGAGCTTTTAGGTTCAATGCCGTTATTCATCGCTTCCGGATAACCGTCGCCACCAGAGAAGCTAGCGGAAGCCTTGGCTGTCAGCGCCGCATTTTGCAGCTCAGAATTCACGACATGTACGGTAGCCCATACCTCCAAAGCACTACCATCGACCGTTCCTCTGGCTTCAAATTGGCCTACACTAGCATAGCTGCTTGGATCAATAGCATCCCAAGTGATTTCCTGCTCTAGATACCCTTCCTCTGACAGAATATAGATTTGTCTAGGAAGTTCTGGTTCAATATCCTTCTTGGTCACTACGCTTAGTGCCCGGTAAACGTCAACGGTATCTTCCTTGATCTCTATCGTTATATCCTTGCTGGCCTTCTTATCTCCGTCTGCCGCACTGAAGGTAAACGTGTAGGTGCCTGCCATGCTTACGCGCGCATAGGCTGCTGCTTTGTCACCATCCACAAAGGAAATGTCCGCTGAACCTTCAGGCTTTTGCTTAACTCCCCAAGTGTACTTCAACTGGGGTTCTTCTGCCTCGCTATGCACAGGGTCAGGAATGGCCTCCCCGGACAATACTACGATACTGTTATTGGTAACATCCTGAACCGCTGTTACTTGGCCAATTGCTGGGGGTTGTTTATCCGGCGGTGAAACCAGTTCGAAGATGACCTGGCTTGAGCCAGTCAGTTGTCCATCACTTGCGCTAAGCTTAACTGTATATGAGCCTGCTTTGGTACCCGTAGCCTGTGTAATGCTTGCTTTCGGATGAGTAAAGGTTAGCTTGCCGCCTTCCGGGGCACTGACCACTTCCCATTGATAAGACAGCGTCCCTTTCGGCGCGCCATCATCGGTTACAATCCCATTCAGCATAAATGGAATCAACGCCTGTGAATGTTGTGTCGCCAGCTCAACAGTAATTTGCGGAGCTTCATTTTCACCGCTGGCTGACTTTTCAATGATCAATTCAGCACGCTGCACGCTACCCATCTGAAACATGGCAACGCCTTCATTGTTCTGAACATAGAACTGTCCGGCAGCTGCACCATTCAGCTTCATGGTATAGTAGCCATTCTCCAGTCCCACTCCATCGAACAAAATCCGTGAAGTATGCTCTTTCCCTGATGGATTCAGGAGCTGAAGTGTAAAACCCTTACCATCTTTTTGAATTTGCGCGCTTTCTATTTTATCGCTTTCCAGCTCCATATAGATTTTCTCATCAATCAGATTGATCCGCTTGCCGAAACCGTCTTTCGGCGTAATGTTGTAACTGTTTCCTTCGTCAGTCACCAGCGCTCCATAACCGAACAGCCCGAATATCGGATCTGTAACAATATCGGAGCTGATACTGAGAAGGGAACCATAGAGGCCTTCTTCCGATTCGCCCGAAAAATCATTCCAGCCGTTACTCATGACGCGTGATCCGCCATCGTATACGTCCTTCGTGCCTGTGCCTCCTTTATACATCGAATATCTCCAAGAGGTGCTGCCAACTGAATTAGCCGAAATCTGTCCCATATTGACGGCGTTAAAGTTCGAAATCTTCGCGGCATAATTGCGCTGCTGTGCAATTGCCTTCTGCTCCACCGATCTGCCATCATTCTCATACCTAAGCCAGTCATCCATAATGTATCCTGCTAAAGACGCAGTATATTGGAAATTCCACCAGCCTTCACCGCCGCGGAATACGGGCACGGAATAATGGAACCAGGTAGGCTGAATCCCACGCATGGCACGTGTTTTCCAATCGGCCATTTCCATACTTTTCTCAGCTGCACCTGTAAGCGCGTCTGCTGGATAGTACGTGCGCAGAGCCTTCGCTGCGGCATAGGCCCCTTCTTCGCCAGTATTGTCATATTCAAATTCCGACCCGTAAGGATAAGTGGCTCTAGTCATATTGCGTCCCTTGTCGAGGGCGAACTTTTTCTGCAGATTGGCTGACTCGGTCTGCATCCCCTCTTCCTTCAGTGCTTCAATCATATCCGGGATTTGCTGCTCGCCATAGAATCCGATGGCCCCGGTGGAAACGCGCTTATAGTAGATGTTATAAGCTTTCTCCAGATAAAACTGAGGCGATTCCCGGTACTCAATCAGATTAGGATAAGCCTTCTGAATCCGGTACATGTTGAAAAATCCGGTAGCTTCCATGATTTCGGAGAACGTACGTGTATAAGGCTTATCCTTGTCGGTGTACGCTCCAGAATCTTTCAGCCAGTTCGCAACGATGTAGCTATCCTGAGTATTCTTCATGTATCGTTCCCACATGAAGTCGATCAGGTATGTCTCGATAGAGCGAATTTCATCGGGACTTGGAGCCAGATAGTTCTTCATCGTCATGAAGTTGATGTTGTCATGGCTCCAGTCATCTCCCCAATGGCTCGTATTGAGATCGATGCCACTTGTAAGATACCAGTCGAAATAGTTACCATAAGTTGGACTCTCCGGATTCTTATCCTGTGTTTGCTGGACCATGAATTCGGAATGGGCATCCGAGATTGCATCCAGCTCGGCCAGAACATTGAATTCAAATTGAGTGAATTTATCCACCCATTCGTTGCCGTCCTTCAGCTTATATTCGATACGCACGCTGTTATTGCCGATCGAATCAAACTGAAGCGAATAGATATGATGCTGTTCACCATTTACGATCTTGGTCTCCACAAACTCAACCGACTCGTTGTAGCCAGGATTCCCGTCAGGCAGTCCACGTCCGGCCCGTGAGTTGTCAACCATTTCCTTTCTGCTCTTCCCAGGCTTGATATCCGGAATATGCGCTTCGTCAAACGGATCATTCTCTGCCACATTTTGAATATCGATGGATTGTACATCAACGATACGGTCGTCATAGTGCAGGTCTAGCTTGACAGGCATATTGATTGCTGTCTGGAAGCCTGGCACCGCTACGGCATCTATCATACCTGATTTATATAGGATGGACCGGAGATTGGCTTCACGGTCTTCCATCGAGGTCGAACTGTTATTTGGGCTTTGGGCACTTTCCTGCGGCGTGTTGTCTCCTCCACGGACTGCTGAGAATTTAAACTTATACGTCTTGGACTCATCCGGTCCTAGGACGAGGCTAGAAGCATCAGTGAAGTATCCGCGTCCCGTTTTCTGGATTTCTTTGGAGTGGATATAGAGCACGTTCAGCCCCGGATACCAGCCGCCACTGTCTCCTGTCCAGTTTTTAAAGGTGTCTGCAGCACGTCGCTCTCCTGCTTCATGCATCCAATAATCCACATACTCGATTCGAGCGCCGCTTTCCGGCACCGGAGTGAAGAGCATGAAGTTTCCCTCACCACTGGTGCGGATAGCATAAGAATATCCACTGTCAGCACCTGCGAAATTATGCACCGTCACACGGTCATCATAGGTATCGGATAAGGTCTGATATTTGTTGTTCCAAGGCATCGGCAAGCCGATATCCCCGAATTCGATATACTGATTACTTTTGTTCTTCACCGTAATTTCCCAAAGCATTGAACCGTCCTCGGTCTCCATATCAAAAACGGATTTCACATCGAAGCCCTTCATCACCCGCTGGTCTGTAGAGTCCAGATTCTGTCCAATAAAGTTGACTTCTACCTTCTTGCCGTCTGCTGATGCTGTCTTGTTGATGTAGGGGTTATCCGGATTAATGGTTGAATATTGTGTAGATCCCCCGGCAGCCAATGTTTTATTGGTATCAACTTCTACAAAGCCGTCCCTGTTGTCAGGGAATTGTCCATTGGCACCCGTACGGTAAGAGAAGATCATTTCCCCCATCCATTGGTGCTGGGTACCATTCTGCGGCGATGTGGTGTTAGGCAGGACGAAATTAATTGGCTCCCCCTGCTTATTGGTAGGATTGTTGTTGATATAGAGCTCCTCAATCTGACCTAAGTCGCCGACTTTGGCCGACAGGCTGGCATTGGAGATACCGGTCTTTACTGCAGCCGTCGCGGCCCCAGGCAAAGTGCTAACCTGCAGCGGCAGACTTGAAAATGCCAGGAGCAGCGCGATCATAAGCGGCTTCCACTTCTTCGAAATCATTGTCATTATAACCTCCTGTATATATGTGATCATATCCATTAGGGGTTTAATTCTCTTAAACCGGTAAGTACAGTTTCTTCTACGAAATACCTTTGACCGATCCATCGAAAATGACGTTTATTCTTTCGTCTAAAGTAGAATCTCTAAATCGTTTGTTAAGTCGCGCTGAAAGAAAAGAAACAGAATCAAGATGGGCACAATGGCAAGCACGGCTCCTGAGATCAGTTCCTCATAATGATTGCCCAATGGGGAAACGAAGGAAGCCAGCCCAATCGGCAGAGTAAACTCTTCCGTTGTCCGCAGCACGAGAGTGAAGATTAAGTTCTAATCCTGAATCCGGTTAAGGTTAAAACTGAATTACGTAAGCGCTTTATTTTCTATGTTACTTGCTATATCATAAAGAATAAATGCTCGATGCCAACATGAATTTTAAATATTTCAACCTGTTCGGAGGTGCCCGATTGGACTCGCCCATCCTTCATTTCATCACCCCGCCCATTCCCTATTTTATTGATTGCGGACGTGCTTATTACGAAGCCGGCGAATATCATATTAGCCGTAGTGACATCGGTGTTTTTGACCTAATTGTCGTTACACGCGGTTCGCTCGCCCTTAGCGAGAACGGGACTGAGTGGCTTCTGAACCAAGGAGATGCATTGATCCTTAAGCCGGATGGACACCATTACGGCAGTGCAGCCTGTAAGACGGAAACGGAAATGATCTGGATTCATTTTCAAACCTATGGCAGTTGGAGAGAATCTGCCAACATGGACGAATGCCTCGCCAATCAAGCCGAATTAATCGAGACACATAAGGTGAGCGCATATCTGAACCACTGTGATGTCTGTTCCATCTTCATTCCCAAACGGTTGCACATTGCATCCAAAGACATGGAGCTGCTGGAGCATTTCTCTCAGCTCGATCAGGAGCCTCAGTCCATGCGCAATTGGAAACGACAGGCGACATTCCAGCAATTTATGCAGCATCTGGATCTTGGGCTGTCTTCACTGTCTGACGTTGCCGCAATCCGGATTGCCGAGAAAGTTGAACTTTACATCCGCCACAATTACCCGCTACCGATCTCCAATCCGATGCTGCAAAAGGAACTCAACTACCATCCAAACTATCTCGCACGCAGCATGCTGAAAGTGTATGGCATGACACCCATGGAATATCTGCTGCATTACAGAATCGAACAGGCCAAAAAGCTGCTGCTGCAAACCACCTGGTCCGTTGCTCGCATCGCCGAAGAGATTGGTTTCAATCATGTATCCTACTTCTCTACCTGTTTCTCGAAAAAAGAGGGCATCTCTCCTTCCAACTTCCGGAGCAAGTTTACCAACTCAGATAAATAAACTGACTCAATCCGAACTGATGCCGTGAAAAAAAGCGTCCGCTCGCTAAAAATCGCGTTATCCTGCAGCGCGCATTCTGGGTCTATCGGGCGCTTTTCTTTTTGCCTACCTTTTTAAAGCAGCACTAGTAAATCTCTTCTTATTCGCTCTCCCAAATCCAAACGCTCATTTCTCCTTCATCCCGATTGGCCCAAGTGAAGTAAGGAATAAATCGAAGCTCGGCTGGCTGTGTATCCCAGTGGACGTCACTGCGATACAGATGTATTCCCCAGTCTTCTTGGGATACGATTCGCTGCCCAGTGGTTGTAAGTGCTGGAACCTCCAGAGGCATCCCTTCCCCGCTACCGATATGAAACTCGGCATCCCGGGGCAGTTGAATGCGATGCAGTCCGGGGCCATTGTCGACTTCTTCGAGACAGTACATGAACGGTCCCCGCTGAATGGCTACTTTTCCGAAAGTGGCTTTGATGTGATCATGCCCTTTCATCCGCAGCAACTCCATAGGGAAGCGAAGCTTGATCTCATCACCAGCTCTCCACGTACGGGTCACCTTTATGTAACCGCATTCAAAAGTAAACTCATCCTGTTCGGTCTTCTCCTCATTAATCCACAGCTCGGGAATCTTGCACCAGTCCGGCTTTCTCAGAGCTATCGTAAACTGCATTCCCGCTGGGGAATCGGGCCGCACGATCAGCTTCACTTCTCCGGTGGAGGTATAGTCAGAGACCATGGTCAGGGCTGCTTTCCTACCCTGAAGTGTGAATTCCCCTTCCCCGCCAATGTACAATTGCACATACAACGTAGCCTGTTCCACAGCAGGGGTATATACATATTGATCCAGTGAGGCAATTAATCGCGCAATGTTCGGCGGACAGCAGGCACAACCGAACCACCCTTGCCGGCGAGTTCGCACGTGCGCATAATTAGGATTTACACGTTGAATCTCCGGATCGACTTCAAGGGGATTCACATAGAAGAAACGTTGCCCATCGAGGGACATTCCACTAATCACCGTATTGTACAGGGCTCGCTCCATAACATCTGCGTACCAGCTATCCTGCTCCATCTGCAGCATGCGCTTCGCCCAAAAGATCAGGCCAATCGAGGCACAGGTCTCTGCATAGGCGGTATCTCCTGGCAGATCATAATCTCCTGTAAATGCTTCTTCCTTGGCTGATGAACCAATGCTTCCCGTAATGTACATTCGCTTGCTTACGGTGTTGCACCACAACCGTTCACAGGCTTCTTTCAGCGGTGTATCCCCCGTCTTCGCAGCTACATCTGCCATACCCGCGCACATGTAAACTAGTCGAACGGCATGGCCTACTGCTGTCGACTGCTCCCTAATGGGCAGATGGGACTGGGAATAAGTGTGGCGGTGAACCATGTCCAACTCGCCAAAATGTATGGTACGGCCCCTTTGCTCCCATTCTTCTACAAAAAAATGCGGACTCGCTCCCCTCTGATCCAGAAAATAACGGCTCAGTTCCAGATATTTCTCTTCCTTTGTCGTCTCATACAATTTGAAGAGTGCAAGTTCAATCTCCTGATGTCCATCATAACCTGGCAATTGTCCCGGCTCTGTACCAAACACGGTGCCTATATGATCCGCCAGACGAATAACCACATCCAGCAGCGTGCGCTTGCCCGTGGCGTGGTAGTACGCCACACCTGCCTCAATCATATGTCCTGCACAATAGAGCTCATGACACTCGGCGAGGTTCGTCCAGCGCGCCCCAGGTTCACGCAGGGTAAAGTACGTGTTCAAATAGCCATCGGCTTGCTGTGCCCGAGCTATGGTCTCAATAACGGAATCCACGAGGACTTCCAGTTCCGGGTCGGGCTTCGCGGAGAGCAGATAAGAAGCTGCTTCAATCCATTTCGCAACATCGCTATCCTGAAATACCATGCCATAATGAACGCCCTCTTCCTCCCCTGCAGCAATGCGGAAATTCTGAATGGCCCGGCTTGGTTCAGCTCCTTCGATACGGTCATTAAGCGCTTCCCATTGATAAGGAACAACCACGTTGCGGACAAGTTCAATATAATGTAACCAGAATGGATCATTGATTTTATGGCTATAACCTGATGTCTGTGGATGGTGCGGGACGTCTGGCTTTGTCATGTGAACCTCTCCTTGTTCTTTAATAAGCCTATTTTACAAATCATTACATCCGGGTGAAATCATCATTTTCAACTGAAATTTACATAATTACAACCTTGTACGACTGCATCAGCAATGCGGACGGCGACAGTGGTTAACAACTTCTACCATTAACATAAACTCTAGTGCTTCAAAAGTTTTTTATCCTGCTCCTGTCTTTTTTGGTGTGGAGTTGGTTCGAACTCAGAAGAAAATAAACAACCGTTCCCCAGTAGGCTAACGGGAAACGGTCGGAGCTTAGTTGTGTCTTATGTAAGAATAAAGGCAAGGGCGGCACGCACCCAGACCTTTCACCCCGGTTCTGGTTCACCATCCAATAGCCGCCCCATCGCAGCGGGGGTCTGTGCCACCGAGCAGGAAGCCATTGTCATCGATCATAATGGCATGCGCATGTCCCATGACTCTAGCAAAATCTTCAACTGTGTGTACCGCGTGTCCGGCGAGTCGTAAACGCTGCTGCACTTCTGCCGCGATTCGGCCCTCCACTCTCAATTCTTGCGTTGCCTCTCCCCATGTTCTTCCCCACACCCAGCGGGGTTCACTGACAGCGGTCTGGGGGACCATTCCATAATCCACCATGCGGGTCAGCAGCGCAGTCTGTGTCTGCGGTTGACCTTCTCCTCCCTGGGTACCGTACAAAATATACGGCTTCCCGTCGCGGCAGGCCATTGCCGGCATCAGCGTATGAAAGGTTCTTTTGTCCGGTTCCAGCCTGTTCACATGCGACGGATCAAGGGAGAAGAACGAGCCTCGGTTCTGCAGCAGTATACCGGTGTCTCCCCCAACCACGGCCGATCCGAACTCGAAATAGAGACTTTGGATAAATGAAACGGCATTGCCCTCACTGTCTACTACTGCCGCATATGCCGTATCATGACCTACCGGTTGGGTATCCATCGGCAGGGCCCGCTCCATATCGATGCAGGCCGCCAGCTTCGCGGCATAGGATTTGGATAGCAGCCGGTCCAGGGGGATGGAGGAAAATTGTGGGTCGGTCAAATATCGATCGCGGTCACGGAAACTCAGCTTCAGCGCCTCTACAAGCAGGTGATAGTACTCATAGGAACCGTGCTCTATACTTTCCAAATCAAACTGTTCGAGAATTTGAAGCGCCATTATGCCGGTAAAGCCCTGTGAGTTCGGAGGGACCTGATAAAGTTCAAGCCCTCGGTAACTCCCTTTGACCGGTTCCACCCATTCACCTCTGTGTCTCGCAAAGTCCTCAAGTGTAAGCAGACCGCCCTGCTCTTGAAGTGAGCGAACAATCTCCTGACCAACACTCCCTGAGTAAAATACGTCTCGACCCTGGTCCGCAACCTGCAGCAGGCTGTTTCCCAAATCAGACTGCACAAAGCGGCTGCCTTGCTCCGGAACCTTGCCTCCGGGTAAATAGATGGCGGCTGTCTGTGGATAAGCTGCCAGCACAGCGAAACGCTCGGCCGTATTGACATGCTGGTCCGGCGACAGCGGGAAACCCTCCAGCGCATAACGGATCGCGGGCTCAAGCACCTCTGCCAGCGTCTTCGAGCCATATTCCTGTAATATGGCATCCCAGCCGTCCACCATACCCGGCACGGTAATGACGCTTCGGGGTCCCCGCTGCGGGATAAATGATTCGCCTGCAAAACTGGCGGCGGTAATCCGGCTGCCCGAACGTCCACTCGCGTTATACGCCCTGACTTTTTTCTCTTTGGAGCTATAGGTCAGCCAGAAGGAATCGCCTCCCAGTCCCGTCATATGTGGGTATACGACGGCAAGACAAGCGCTCACCGCCACGGCGGCATCAAAGGCGTTACCTCCTTGCTGCAAAATACGCGCTCCTGCCGCGCTGGCCAAAGAGTGAGGACTGACTACCATTGTCTGTGTGCCTGTGACTTGTGCAACCATCTTGCCACCCTCTTTCTCTTCTATGTTCGACTGACAGTAATTCCTGTTTATTGCCAATCATGTTGCCCATTCAGACGCAAATGTCTGAGCTGTATGCAAAGCAGACTGCCATCTGCCGGAGGCATACACCCAGCGACTCATTTTTGTACCTGATAGCAGCTGCGTGACATCCGAAGCATCCGTGACAACAAAGTTGCAGTCGTGCCCTTCTTCTATTCCATACTCGTCACAGCCCGTGATCTCAGCAGGAATATCCGTGATCATTCGCAGCAGCTGCACTAAGTCCCGTTCGCTGCCCATATGGGCGGCATATGATGTGATTTGGGCGATCTGTATCAGATCCCCGCGGCCGAACGGATGGAACGGGTCTTGAATATTGTCGGAGGCCGCAGCAAGCGGAATGCCTTCTGCAAGCAGCTCGCGAATGCGTGTTGTGCCCCGTCTTACCAGGCCGCGATCTTCCCGTCCCTGAAGATACAGGTTCACCGCAGGCAGCGTTACCGCGTTCAGACCGGCTTCCTTCATCCTCGCCATCACATGCTGTGCATCTTTTTCCGTCATTGCGGACAACGAGCACAGATGATCTGCCGTCACTCTGCCCTGATAACCGTAGCGAATCGTATGCTCTGCGATGCTCAGCACGGTTTTTTTTCCGGGATGATCACTTTCATCTGCATGCAGATCGATGGGTACCCCGTAACGTTCCGCTAACCGAAAAACCCTGCCAATCTCCCGTTCTGGGTCGTCTGCCAGATGAGGGGCTCCACCCAGTACATCAATCCCCATCCGCAGTGCTTCCAGGACTGCCTCATCCGCAGCTTCATGATTGCCGCGGAACGGAACCATGAGCGCATATTGGATAGCCATACGGCCTTTCAACTTCTCCCGTACTTCCAAGGCTGCCTCAATCGTCCGAAAGGCCACCTCTCTCCCCAAATGAACAGGGAAGTCAAGGTGGCTCCTTATGGTCGTGGTCCCGTAACTCAGTGCCATTCTGGCAGCCGTCAGCATGCGTTCCGCTAGCTGATCCTTGCTGAATGTCTGTACAGCCTGGCTGTAATTAAGAATGGCTTCATGAAGCGTGCCGGATCGGTTCGACACCTGGGAGAGCGAAAAGGCCTTATCCAGATGCATATGACAGTCAACCAGGCCAGGAAGCATCATGCCGCCCTGCAGATCGATGCAGTCCGCGTCTGAGAGCCGTTTCAGATCCGAACCGGCCTGATGCGGGACCATCAGACGGGAAGCACCGCTTTCCCGTGCATCAAGGAAACGGTCCTGCTGACGGACACTAACCCATTTTCCACCCTCCGCCTTTAGTTCATAAAGACAGAGGTCTTCCCGGTGCGGAAGGCGTACATTAATGAAACGCAGCCCTGCACTCATTGTGCGGTAGCCAGCGCCTGAAGCACGGCCAGATCCTCCTCGTCAAGCTCGGTGGCCGGACCCGCTTTGATCATATCCGAGAACATTTCGTCCGGTACCATGGTCGTCAGACAATACAGACGTGTGCTGCCCGTGTTAATAATATCGTGATGGTTGCCCGGTGGAATAATAATGAATGAGCCTTGGCGGATCGGAGTCTCATACTCGTTGCCAACTTTGGCAAGTCCCTCCCCTTTTAACACATAAAAATATTCATAAGCCTCCCGGTGTTCATTGGATGGAGTTCTGCCTCCAACCTCGAAGATCTCCACAAATGATGTGAACGGAACCTGCTCCCTGTCGCACAGCAGGATGAACTTATTCGTATCCTGTGCGGAAATTTTGTGGACGGGACAATTCTCAAAGTTACCAGCAACCAGACCTGGAATGTTCACCATATACATTCAACCTCACTTTGATTTATTTTAATTATTGCTTCGCTTTTCATCTTTTTACCGGCAGCCTCAAACAGGATATGTCCTGTTCGGTACTGCGAACCGCCGTGGTGGCAATCTTCAACCCACCTGTTCCCGTGCTGTTCGTCTCACCCCAGACACCGTTCGGATGCCGGGAGAATAACGGGAAGGCGCTGCCTGTCAACTCAAGCCGGACATACGAGCCAGCCGGCAGGGTGGCCGCCAAGGGACGCAGCCGGATCTGAGCTGTTCTCCATTCATTGGAAGCATCTGCTCCTTCACTGCAGATTTCCGTGCGACCTACACTGAGTAGCAGGGCCGTCCCTTGCTCGGATACGGTGGTGAGGATGGCTACCAGATCCGTCGGACCTCCCAATGTTTGGTACTGAACGGATAACTCCGGGGACCCAAAAATCGGGATATCTTCTGCAAGCGGTCCTCCCGTATATACCAGAATCTCTTGCCGTTCCTGAATGGCAGCTCGGTCGGACGGCAGGTAAGAGTCCAGACGCATCGGCAGACGTGAGTCGTACACGAATACATCCGGCACAGCCTCCTCCACATCTTCCTTATGCTTTTCCAGTCTCCCCCCTCCTGCCGCACCGTTCGCCGGGGTCTGCGACCCGGACAGATAAAACCATTCGGACGGAGAGGGCCCATCCTCAAACACAGAAGGCAGCTGTTCCGCCGTATGCCATTCATTACTCAATTGGTCAAAATATCGGATCGGCAGTTCACCAGGCAGTTCCATGTCTTCCTTGCCCTTCAGCCAATAATCAAACCAGTGCAGCTGCTCCAGATGATGACCACCATCCGCCTGCTCGCCATGATCGATTCCGCCAGCTCTGCGCCCCCATGGAATGTGGGCCCACGGACCGACAATGAGCCGATGAAAGCAATCCGGCGTGGCCGTAGCTTGCAGAGCCTCGAACGACTGTAACGTGCCCATGAGAAAACCGTCATACCAGCCCCCAATATGCAAAGCCGGCACGGGTTCCTTTACGATATCGTTGATCCAGTTCATCTGCTCCCAGTACTCATCGTACGCTTGATGATCGATCCAATCATAAAATGCGGGAAAGTATTGCTCCAGAATCGGATGTCTTTCATTCAGCGGCATTTTCCAGAGCATTTCCTCGGGGCTGCGCATAAGTCGTGAGCATTGCTCTGCCGTTACGAAGTCACCCGCTCTTTGTGCCGTGTCACGAGCCAACTGGAAAGCCCACGGCAGATGGTTGCCAAGTGCGAACGAGCCATGCGGATAAAATAAGCCATGATACATGTCTGCCGGACACATGCTCGGTGCAATCGCCTGGAGCGCAGGGGGGTGAAGGGAAGCTGCTGCCCATTGTGTTAGCCCTTGATAAGAGAAACCGTACATGCCTACTTTCCCAGTCGAGCCGGACAGACCGGCTGCCCACTTGATGGTATCAAATCCGTCCTCTGCTTCTTGAACAAACGGATTAAATTCGCCTTCCGACTCTCCCCGCCCCCTGACGTCCTGAATTACTACGATATATCCCTTACTTGCATACCAGACGGGGTGGGCATGCGTAACGGTAGAAGCAATCGACCGTCCGTAGGGCTGGCGCATCAGCAGCACAGGATATTCTCCTGTCTCGTCCGGCAGGTATATATCTGAATACAACGTTATGCCGTCGCGCATCGTGCAAGGGACCTTTCGCCGGATGACTACATTTCCAAATTTCATGCAACTCGCTCCTTTGCTGTAGATACGGATTGACTATTAAAATCCGCATGGCACGTTAACTGCTGCAGGTTGCGCCATTCTTCCATCATCCGTTGATCAGACACCGCTAACAGCCGAACGCTTTAATTTCTCCTGATTCAAAATTCCTTTCGGGTCGTTGCGGTGTTTGATTTCCCATAAACGATCATGGGCGTATGATCGCCCGCCTTCCTTCAAATCCCATGTATGCGGATTATTGACGATAACTCGGTTTTCCTCGTAACATTCCATCAGACGATTCAGGTTTTCCTCCGTTGAGAAAGGGACCAGCGGCAGGCCGGAGATTAGCAAATTCCCGTTTTGCCGGGCAAACTCGATATGATTCATCACATCCGGATATTCCTTTTTCATTGATGAGATTTGCTCAAGGGCACTGGATGGTTCAAAATTGAGCTGCAGGTAGGTCAAGCCAGGATCTGCCTTGCGCGCCCACAAAGTCGTATGATTCCATGTGAAATCGGAGACACCTACACCTTTGTGATACTGTTCGGCAGAGACCTTCATAGCCAAGTGACCTCCATACTCCGATAGGATCCGTTCAAGCTGGGATTCGTTGGCCGTATCCACTTCCAGTAATGCGACAGCACGGTCAGCGGGGAGATCAAGCGGAAGAAAATAGGATGGTACAGGCCATTCATGGATGGAGATTAGCCTTTTCACCAAGGAAGTGTCCTCAGCAACCGATTGCCCGAATTGAAAAGCCTGTTCAAATCTGTCAAAGGTTACTGCCCACTGCATCCATTCCACCCGGGGAGCCAGATTGATCTCCACTTCGGACAAAATGCCGATTGTACCGTAAGTATGCAGGTAAGGCAGCACTTCATCCCCCTGGAGCTCAATGGTACGGGGATGAACCTCAACGGTCTTGATTTTTAGAGAACGTACCAACCCATCCCAGATCGTCCCCCAGCTGATCGAACCGATGCCGCCAAAACCACCGCATAAAAAACCGCCGATCGTCGCGGATTGAAAGGTGGAAGGCATTGTACGCAGCTCATAACCTGCCTTGCGGGCAGTGGATTCCATTTTGCCGAGTCTGGCCCCGGCCTGGACCCGCATCGTGCATTCTCCCGTTTCGAGCACCTTGTTATACTTGGCCAGATTCAGGACGATTCCGCCTGTGACCGGCACACATTGGCCATAGTTGCCTGTGCCGTTACCCCTGATGGTCAGTGGAACTCCCAGCTCGGCTGCAATGGAGAGCAGATCGTCAAGCTCCTCCTCGGTACGCGGACTGGCGATGCACTCGGCGACCTTACCCTGCAGCTGACTGGCCAGCACAGGAGAGAAGTGATGATAATCCATCGAATATTTGGCAAGTGCCGCCTCCTCCCACTGCAGCAATTCCGGATCCATGCGTTCTTTCAATACAGCTATCCAATGTTCATTCATTCGGTTCCCCTCCCGTATGTTGTAATGCTGTTCTTCTTAAAGGAATCTCTTAGGAATTTGGCATGAACTCATCCGTAAATACCTTGCTGACATCAGGCTCCTCTTTCAATGCCCCAATCTCCTTTAGCTGCTTTCCGAGCTCCGCCCAGCGTTCCTCTGTCATGTAACCAACACCGTGTTCCGCCGCATCACCTTCGTATACGAACGGGATAAGCGCTTCTGCGGCATAGTTCAGCTTTTCTTTCGTAAAATCCGGGTTTTCCTTTAAAATGACGTCATTCACGGTATCATAATTGGTCTTGTAATAATCCCAGCCCTTCATCGAAGCCTCGACATAACCACGCACAATATCAGGATGATCCTGGATATACTGCTCTGTGGTGAACAGCACATTGGAATACGGGTTATAACCGGCATCCGCCAGTAGTAGGAAATCAATGTCTACATTCTGCTGCTTCATCTCGTACGGCTCACTGGTTACATATCCCTGAATGGCAACCGTTTCATCGGCTACAAAAGGAGCCAGAGAACCGGTATATGCCAATTCCTTCACGTTACCCAATTGGTATTTACTCTTCACAAAATCCCAGAACACCGAGCCTGTCCCCACGTATACGGAGCGGTTGTTCAAATCGGCCAGGGAGGACATGTTCTGGTTGGCATGAACCATAAGTCCCTGCGGGCTTTTCTGGAATATCGTCGCAATCGCTACAAGGGGGATTCCTTCTTCACGAGCGACCAGCAATTGATCCGCTGTAGCCAGTGCGAACTGCGCCTTGCCGGAAGCCACGATCTGTGTTGGAGACACCTGCGGCCCACCTGCCTGGATGGTCATATCGAGACCAGCCTCATTGTAATATCCTTGCTCCTTTGCCGCATACAGACCCCCGTGCTCTGCTTGTGCAAACCAGTTCGTCACCTGTGTAATTGCCGTGAGTTCCTCGCTTCCCCCCGTAGCAGAGGCATTCTCAGCAGTTGGCTGATTCCCGCAAGCCGCCAGTAATGTGGATAAGGAAAATATTGCTGCGAGTAAAACTGTAGATCCCTTTTGTCTGTACTTCTTCATCTCATTTACCACTCCCCAAGGAAAATTACGGATGATTTACTCTACTTCTGCTACCGGATTTCGAAGCGTCATAAAGCCACTGATTCTACACTCGGCGACATCTCCATGCTGAATCCGGACGGACCCGGGTGTGCCTGTCATGATCACATCTCCTGGATAGAGAGTCATCATCTGTGAAAAATACGAGACAATGAACCATGGATGATACATCATGCGAGAAACCGTATTGCTATGAATAACCTCATCATTCAACACCGTTTCAACGACGAGGCTCTGCAGATCGCCTATTTCGTCAGGTGTTATGAGCTGTGGTCCAAGACTGAAAAATGTATCGGATACCTTGGATCGTTGCAGGAATCTGGGGTTCCGTGCGTGAATGTCCTGGTTCGTCATATCCTGTGTTGCGGCAAAACCGGCAATGACCTCCTGTGCATGTTCTTCCGGCACATTTTTGCAGGTTCGACCGATGATAATGCCAAGCTCTGCTTCTGAAGTCACATTCACATCCTGAGTCGTCAGCTGGATATACTCTTCCGGCCCAATCAGGCTTGAGTCCGGCTTCATGAAGCAGACCGGCTCACGCTCTGGAGGAGTGGATCCGAGATCGATCGCTTTCTGCACATAATTCATGCCAATTCCCCATATTTTACGAGGGTGGCGGAAGAGTGGAGCAGGTATGGCTCCCTCTGAAGGAATGAAAGGAATTGATGAAACTGTTCTGTCCCTGTGCTTCTGATACCACTGGATAAGCTCCTCTAGCTGGCCTTGCTGCAAAATCTCCATAATGGAAGTTCCCCATGCGCTTCCTTCCGCCCTGTTGATCTCCTCCAGAAAGAAGAATCGTTCTTCATGCTCAATCGCGGCCCGTTCACCATCACCGTGTTTTACACTGACGAGCTTCACGGGGTGCTTCCTGCTGGCTGCTGAACCGATTCAGTCCCGCGGACATCGGTGATTTCAAAATCACACAGTTCCTCCAGCGCCTCCGACAAAATTGTTGAGATTCTATCCTGAATAATCCTGCCTTTCTCAGGCGTGGCCGTCGTAGCATCACCAGCAATGCCGGTAGCGGAGATATCAGCCATCTTCCAGGCGAAGCGAATTTTCCCTTCTAATGTAAGAAAGCGGTATGAGGACATATCAGGAAGCTCCTTGACAAGGAACTCCTCCTTCACCCAGTCCGGTTTGATGGACATTACGAGAGAAGTCTCATAATCGCCACCATGAATACCGAATTCCAGTTCCTCGGAAGTGAGGAGATCCTCCGCGACATTCAGACTGCTGGGACTCAGATAGAAAACCATCATCCCCGTTCTGATCCGTATTTCTCGTGATACCGTATTCAGCAAATCCACATTGCCGCCATGGGTGTTAAACAACAGCAGCTTGCGAAAACCACTGGCCTTCAGACTTTCTGCAATGTCCAGCATGATGGCATGCAGTGTGCTAGCAGATAATGAAATGGTTCCTGGAAGCCCGATATGTTCATTGCTTTTGCCATACGAGACCGGAGGCAGCAGCCAGATTTCCTTATCCGGCCGCACCCGCTCCAGCGTTTGTGTTAATGTCGCTTCTCCAATCAGAGTGTCCGTGTATACGGGCAGATGTGGTCCATGCTGCTCCACAGCTCCAACCGGCAGAATAACCAGCGCCTTATCCTTCGGCAGTTCTTGGACCTGTTTGCTTGTCAGACGGGGTAGAAATCGCTCCTCCCACGCTGTTCCTTCATATCGTTGAAACATAACTGACACCCTTTCTCCTGCGGCTTTAATATTTTTTCGCGTGGCTTAACGTCCATATATCGAATGATGCTCTTATCCTTTTACTTCTGAATTTACTGCTGTAAAAAAGGATGTGGTCCATTCCAGCAGACGTTGATCCTGTCCCGGACCGGCAATGATCGAAATACCGACCGGGCGGCCCCGTACCTCCGCAGCGGGAATCGTAAGCTGCGGCAGACCCGATAGGCCGGAAATGCAGGTTAAACGCATCGTTTTCACTCTTCGTTCTTCAATTAAAGGCCCGCCCAGTCCCAGCTTCGGGGCCGGTCCAGTCGTCGTCGGAATCACAAGCACCGTATCCGTTCTGAGCAGGTCAGCCATGTGCTTGCACACCTCAACCCGGCGTTTGGCTGCCTTCTCCTGATCGGCACGTTCAACGGTGCCTGCCCAGGAGAATCGCCCGGCCGTATCTGGTCCGAAGGTCGGCTGCTCACGTTCAATCCATGCCCCGTGCTCCTGCCATATTTCATAGCCTTGGATCGTCCTGAACATGGTCATCCATTCAGGTAGACCCTGCGGGGCGATGCGAACTGTTTCATGGCTCGCAGCCATGCCGCACAGCAGCCTCAGGTAAGGAGTAAGCGCCTCTTTGCTCTCCGTGTCAGCAAGCTCCCACGCATCCTCACCGATGAGCACCCGGCTGAAACCTGTACCCAGGTCTGTCTGCGGCAAAAGCACTTCACCTACCCGGCACAGTGTCTCGAGATCGCGTGCCATCCAGCCGACGGTGTCGAAGCTGGGAGCGAGTGGGATAACGCCTTTCGCGGAGACAATGCCATGTGATGGACGCATCCCATAAATTCCGCAGTACGAAGATGGCACACGTACCGATCCTCCCGTATCCGTTCCAAGGGAGAAGTCAGCAAGCCCAGCGGCGACAGCAACCGCCGATCCGCTCGATGAACCGCCAGGGATACGATCGGGTGCCCTTGGATTCACTGGTGTTCCATAATGCACATTTTCACCATTCAAGCTGAACATCAGCTCATCGGTATGCGTCATCCCCGTTAATCGAGCTCCTTGCTGCAATAACAGGTTGAGCGTTTCCGCGTGTTCCGTCGCCGGCCCATGCGTCTGGAGCCAACATGGATTACCCGCGCCATTTGTATGGCCACGGACGGCAAACACATCCTTGACCATAAAGCTGAGTCCGTTCAGCCTACCCTGTCCTGTCGGTTCAACGTTCACCTGGTTGACAACGGCGTTCCATTGGTCCTTCATTGCTTCATCCCCTCCTTCCGCTCAGCCTTCTAACGATGCCAGTTCTTCCGAGGTGTTTCTCTCTATAGGAGTCGCTCCCCCGCTCAGCTCTTGTACCAACCAAGTGGAATCCGTAACGAAGCCATAACATTGCTTGATATTGTACAAGGTCGCTTCTATGCAGAAATCTGGGGAGCTTGTTGCCGAGCAATCCTCCAGAAGTATGCCGTCATATCCAAGACAAGCCGCGTCCTGCAGTGTATGCATGACACACTGATCGAGATTTACCCCGGCAAACAACACCGTTTGAATATTGAGATTGCGTAGAATACTGTCCAGTGGTGTATCCCAAAACCCGCTCATGCGGTATTTATCCACATAGATATCATCGGTGGATGAATCCAGGCCATCGACAATTGCCGTTCCCCAACTGCCTTTCTCCAGCACTTTGGAGCCGTTCCCCGGCAGCGGGTCCCCAATGCCGTTGCCCCGTCCATCCGAATTGTACACATGAAGCACGGATGGCGGCACGTTCATTCGGTCTTCCCGGTTGCCCCAGTTCACCCAAATAACAGGCACTCCCGCTTTGCGCAGCTCGGGCATCAGTCGGTTCAACCGGCTGACCGGGTTAAGGAGCGGAGAGGTATCGACCCCAATGGAATCCAGCCATCCACCCGGTGTACAGAAATCATTCTGCATATCGATGACAATAACTGCCGTATGCTCGAGATCAAATATGACTTCCTGCGGCTGTGCAGGGAGGGTTACCGACTTGCCGTACTTTTGCGTTCGCCTCAGATCCACCAGCGTTTCGGACACTTGCCAATAGCTCTTTCGATTTCCAAGTTTGAACATATTAAGTCCCCTCATTTTTTCTGAAATTTCTGATTTGAAGCTTTACATACTTTTGGTTCAGGTTTATGGCTTCATCAGATACTCCGTTGTAAACGCCTTGGTAACATCTAGTGCCTTCGTTAATCCTCCGCCCTTGATCATCTGATCCTGCAGGGTGCTCCAGCGTTCCTTTGTCATGTAACCAATACCATTTGCCTCGGAATCCTTGTTAAGAATAAAGGGTTTTTCCTGCACTGCCTCATAATTCATTGCTTCTACCGTCATATCGGGATTGTAGGTTTGAATAAACGGGTTTACCTTTTCATAGTTGTCTAGATAATAGCTCCAACCTTTCTGACTTGCTTGCACTACTGCTTCAACAACATCAGGGTGCTCTTTGAGGTAATCTTCCGTCGTAAAAAGAACGTCTGCATAGTTCGCATAACCGGAATCGGTGATTTTCAGATAGTCCACCTCAACCCCCTGCTGAGCAAGCGCGTAAGGCTCATTCGTGATGTAACCCTGATTGAGCGAACGGGGGTCATTGATAAAATTGACAAGCTGCCCGTTATACTTCATTTCTTTGACATCTGTCAGATTGTATTGGCTCTTGATATATTCCCAGTAAGGCACCGCTGTACCGATGTATACGGTTTTGCCGTTCAGGTCTGTGAAGTCCTGAATGTTCTCCCCCTTGTGGTACATCAGAACCTGCGGTGTGCTTTGAAAACCGGCAAGGATACCGACAACAGGGATTCCCTGTTCCCGCGCCTTCAAAATTTCATCCGCATAAGAGATACCGAATTCAGCTTTGCCTGCAGCGACAAGCTGCATGGTTGACACCTCGGGGCCTCCAGGCTGAATCGTCATGTCGATCCCCTTGTCCTTATAATAGTTCTGCTGCAATGCAGCAAAATAGCCTCCATCCTCCCCTTTGGCGTACCAGCCCTCGATCAGTTTCACCTGCTTCAAATCTGTTCCGGCTTCCCCTCTCGCCGGGGCGGCGGATTCTAGAGCAGAGGAATTGGAGCATGCGCTCAGAAGCAGTAAGATCAAAGAAGCAGCCGACAGCAGCCATTGCTTGTAACGAAAATTCATATGATGTTTGGACATGTTGGATCTCTCCCCCGGTTCTGGTATCATTTCATTGCTGACTCATGCCAGGACTTCAAAAGTTTGTTCGACACCATGTTGATGATCAGGAAAAATGCGATTCCAAGGGCGGATGCCGCTAAACCGCAGGCGAACAGGTAAGGAGTTTGCAGGCGGGTTGCCGCAACGGTAATCCCGTAACCGAGTCCGCCTTGTCCGCCACCAATGCCTGCAATGTATTCACCCACGATCGCTCCGACAACCGAACTGGAGCATGAAATTTTCAGCCCTGCCATAATGTACGGGAGTGCCGCTGGAAATCTAAGCCTCCAAATGGTTTGCAGCTTGCTTGCATTATACAAATAGAATAAATTCTTCATGTTCTGATCCGTTGAGTTCAATCCGATCAGCGTATTCGATAATATTGGGAAAAAGCTAATTAAGAATGAGATAATTACAATCGCATTTATTCCCGCTCCGAACCAGATTACAATGATTGGCGCTACCGCAACGACCGGAATAGTCTGTAGGATAATAGCGTAAGGATATACGCTTTTCTCCACTGTTTTGGACAGGGCCAGCAGAATGGCCAATGAAATACCAAGCACGACACTGATCGTAAAACCGATCAACGCCTCAACAATGGTTGTGCTTACCGACGTAATCAGATTCGCGCTGTTCTCAGCAGCGGCTGCGGCAATATCGGATGGCTTGGGCAAGATATAGGGGGGCATTCCGAGTATCCGCACGATTAATTCCCATCCCCCGATAAACAGGACAAACACGACGATTGGCGGCAGAATTTTTTTCAGCAGTCCAATGACCGGGCTCTCTTCTGCCGGATGATGGCTGCGGGTATTGTCCTTCCCGGAAGCTCGGATACCTGGTGTCGTTTCAACGGCTGGATTAGCTACCATCTCTTCCATGTTGCTTCCCTCTCCTCTCATTTCTGGCTATCAATGTTTCAGTACATTGGACACACTGCGTACATATTCACCGAATTCAGGCTGGGTCCGGAATTCATCATCCCTCGGATAGGCAAACGGAATATCAATAAAATCTGAAATTTTACCGGGACGAGGCGTCATCACCACGACTTTTGTTGATAGGAACACACTTTCGAACACGTTATGCGTAATGAACAGAACTGACATCTTCTTGTCCTGTTCCCAAATATTTAGCAGTTCATTTTGCAGCGTCTGCCTGGTAATTTCATCAAGGGCGCCAAACGGTTCGTCCATTAAGAGCAACTTTGGACGGGATATCAACGCTCGTGCAATAGATACTCTCATCTTCATTCCGCCTGACAGCTCACGGGGCAGCACCTTCATATAATCCTTCAGGCCTACCAGCTCTAGAACCCGCTCCCCTTCGGTAATTCGCTCCTTTTTGGATACGCCACGCAAAGTAAGAGGCATGGTGACATTATCAATCAGCCTGGCCCACGGTAGCAGGGTATGCTCCTGAAATACAAAGGCAATTTCATTCTGTTTACGCGCTTCCTTTGGGGAAGTACCCAGCACGTTCAGATGACCGGAGGTCGGTTCCGTCAAACCGGCAATCATATTGAAAATGGTAGATTTCCCGCAACCGGAAGGACCAACAAAACATAGAAATTCTCCTTCCCCCACATGCAGATTCGCATGCTGCACAGCTACAGTGCCATTGGGGTAGATTTTGCCGACATCATCGATTACAAGCATGGAACGGCTGTCCTTTTGGGCCGCTGCTTGTTGATTTTGGGTGAGCTGCATCTGAATCCCCTCTTCTCTTTGAAGTTGTGTCCTATCATATAGCCAAAAAATAGACGTGTAAATATTCCTAACACAATTTTGGTTTTTTATCTAACGGTATACGCTTTACGTTGGTTCAAAAACAGAAGAATCTATATTTTGAGTAAACTTAAATAACATTTATATAACAAAAAGGATTGCGAGAATTCGACAAGACCCTATATAATTGCTTAAAAAGTTACGTCGTGTCCGGTACCTGATTCAGATATGTATCGTTTAGGAGGATTGATTGACATGCATTTAACTATAGAAGATGCGTTGGCGGTGTACCCATTATCGGAAGGGAAGTTGGCAGCAGGTAAAAAAGGAATTTCCCGAACGATTAGCTCCATCAATTTGATGGATGCGCCGGATGTGATCAACTGGATGAAAGAAGGGGAACTCTTGTTGACTACAGCTTATGCGATTAGGGATTCACCCGAGGAATTTGTTAATTTGCTGCAAAAGCTGAATGAACGCGGGGCCTCCGGGCTTGGCATCAAGCTTGGTCGATACTGGGCGGAAATACCAGAGATAGCCCTGCTGGAAGCCGATCGGCTGGGTTTGCCCCTAATTGAGCTGCCTTTTCAATTCACCTTCTCCGAGCAGATCACCGCTCTCTACCAATCCGAGTTCCAACGCGATACCCGCCGGCTGAATGAATTGCTTGAAACGCAGAAGAAGCTGGTTGATTTTGCGATGCAGGCGGATGAGTACACCCATTATTTTCAAAGTATCACAAGCATTTTAGGGGTTCCTCTAGCCATCGTTACCTCTGAAGGACAGACCTTGTATAATATGACACGCTGTTCCGATATGGAGCTGTTGAGCGATTGGCCCTGGAATCAGGACAATCGGTTTTACAAGTCGGCGAGCAACCTGTTGTATCGTGTCCCCCTGCTGAAAAACGGAAAGTCATACGGTTACTTGCTGATACAAACTGAAAATCTGCTGGAAGCACATGAAATGGAGGGCATTTTTCACCAAGCTGCCGTTATTCTTTCCTATCATCTGGAGGTCATCCAGAATCAGGAGGCTACTGCGGCAGGCAGCCGTCTTGGCACGGCCATGGAACGGTACTTAAAGGGGAATGCCTCCCTGAAAACGGTGCTCGAATTTGCCGAAGCATTGGGAAGCACATTTTGGAGCATGCCCTACGTATGCATGGTATCTTCCACAAGAGCGGATGCTTGGGACCATGAAGGTCAGAGGCGCAAACTGAGGGAAATTCAAAATAAGCTTCAGGATCATCCCAAAACGTCCTCCTTGGAATCCCATCATTTTTATGTGATGAACCGCATATATTCACTCTTTCCCCTTCTAGAAGAAGAGGCCAAGGATCGAAGGAAATATGAGAATTCGGTACGTTTGTATGCCGATTTGATGCATTCATGGGACGACGGAACAAGGACATGTTTTATCAGTAAAGTAAGAACGGGCATGGAGGAGTTCATCGATGGCTTCCGGGAGTGCGGGGAGGCTGAGAGAATCAGTACAGAGCTTGGTTTAAGCGAAACGGTTATCATGTTTGCTGACCTGGAGTTTATTTATCTCTTCAAGCATATTCCGCAGGAGGTTATGATCAGGTATTGCTCTTATTTATTCCGTCCACTGCTGGACAAAGAAGAGGAATACACCAGCGAGATGATGCACACACTTGAAGCTTATTTCGCCAACAACGGCCAAGTGAATGAAACTGCACGTGAGCTATATATCCATCGCAACACAGTACTGTACAGGCTGGAGAAAATTTCGGGGCTGCTGAATCTGGATTTGAAGAATACCGATCATCTGCTGCTCTTAAAGCTGGGACTTATGTTTAGGCACTTGATGTCGCCTGAGAGACAAATTTAAACAAGGGCAATTGCCGGCGCACTCTGTTCCACCCCATAATGAGAAAACCTCAGCAGGTTTACCGAGCTGAGGTTAATAAATTCACTATACTAAACTATAACTCCGTTATTTGGCCTCTTCCAACACAACTACATGGCTAGAATGAGAGAAGCAACACTCATATTTCACGCCCCTCCGCCTTGGCCACCGTCAAATATGCCCAATCTTCTCCGAGCCTAATCGGACTACATCCATCCGCTTGGAACTTGATGATGGCATCATCATACTGCTTTTTCTGCGCTTCGCTTAGATTGGCAACGTATCGCTGTCTCGCCTGTTCAAATTGTCCTTCTGTACCGTAACGATAGTAAAAATACGGGCTGAGGATTCTTTTTGGCATCTTAGCATTTTCTTCTATGACACATTGAGGATCAGATAAGAGCTGCTCAATCAATGGTATTTTGTGCTGTGTAATATGCTCATAGACATCAGGCTGTCCTTAAATGCCTCTTTCCCGAATAATTCATACCATCTCAGTTCAGAATGCTGATAGTAGCTTTCCGGTAGACCCGTATGTGCCTTTCGCTTGTTATGCGTGACCTTGTAGTGCACCATTACTTCTATACTCGTTCCAGCTACATTATGTCTATTGGCCTGAAGATAGATGGATATCAACCATTCCTGTATTTTCATCTCGAGTGCTTTGCGGGATTTTACATATTTGAAGCCAGCGAGTGGTAACAAATCCTGCAGTGATTTTAACGTAAACTCTATCAATTCATGGGTCGATGACTGCTCGCTAAAAGTATACTGACCTAGAATAGAATTCATGTTTGAGACTATACTTGATTTCGCACCTGCACTTTGACCTGCGCTTTTGTTCATTATAGATCACCAGCAGAGGAAGCGTAAAATACGTCTCCATGCATATGTTTAATTCGATCCCAGTTAGCGGGATTGGTT
Source organism: Paenibacillus sp. 7516 (assembly GCF_002272715.1). Classification (NCBI taxonomy): domain Bacteria; kingdom Bacillati; phylum Bacillota; class Bacilli; order Caryophanales; family Paenibacillaceae; genus Paenibacillus; species Paenibacillus sp. 7516. Next base: position 53,229 of record NZ_NPBI01000004.1, on the reverse strand, counting down.
GTGTCTAGGGAACGGTTCTCCATTATGGCTTGATATAAAGCGGTCTTTTCTTCCAAATGTGCTAAGTGCTGTTTGGCTTCTTCAAACTTAGCAAGAGCTGCCTCTCTATGCTCCATCATGAGTGTGTACCGTTGTGGGATAGTTGAATCTCCTTCGAGACAGTAATCAACATACATTTTAATATTTTCAATCGGCATCCCGGATTGTTTGAGACATTTGATGCCATGTAACCAGTTGATTGATTCTTCATCAAACATTCGAATATTATTCTGATTGCGCTGTACACTTGGCACCAAGCCTTTATCTGTATAAAAGCGAATAGCGTGCTCGGTAAGTCCTGTGATCTGCGCGGCCTCTTTGACGGTATGCATGAGAAGACCTCCTTGAAAAATATAAATTCCGAAGTATGCTTGCCTTCGTGTAACACGAAGGTGATAGGCTCATTGTAATGCAACTCGACCATAAAGGTAAACCCTGTTGAGGTGCCCAAATTCGAATCTAGGGCCATTGCATATTACATCTAAATATTAGGAGGAATTACGATGCAAACCGTAACATTAAACAATGGGGTAAAAATGCCGATTATCGGCTTTGGTGTTTACCAAGTTCCGGATGCTGAAGAATGCGAGAATGCAGTATATGAAGCGCTGATGGCTGGTTATCGGTTGATCGACACTGCATCCGGTTATTTAAATGAGGAAGCGGTCGGACGTGCGATCAAGCGCAGTGGCGTGCCTCGTGAAGAACTGTTCATCACGACCAAGCTCTGGGTCCAGGATGCCAGTTATGAGAGCGCTAAGCTTGCTTTTAACAAATCCTTAAATAAGCTGCAGTTGGATTATCTCGATTTATATCTTATACACCAGCCGTTTGGCGATTACTACGGTGCTTGGCGTGCCATGGAAGAACTGTACCATGAAGGTAAAATCAAGGCGATCGGTGTTAGTAACTTCCTGCCAGACCGTCTGATGGACCTTATCATGCACAATGAAATCGTGCCAGCTGTTAACCAGGTCGAAACTCACCCATTCTATCACCAAACCGAGAGTGCCACCTTTATGAAAGAACAAGGAGTTCAACATCAGTCGTGGGCTCCATTCGCTGAAGGGCTTAATAACATGTTTGGCAACGAAGTGCTGATATCCATTGCTTCAAAACACAGTAAGTCTGTCGCGCAGGTCGTGCTGCGTTGGCTTGTGCAGCGTAGGATCGTTGTCATTCCGAAATCAGTAAAAAAAGAGCGGATTGTCGAAAACTTCAACATCTTCGATTTTGAGCTCAGTACCGAGGATATTGAACAGATTACGGCCCTTGATACTCGGAAGAGTCTTTTCTTATCGTATCACGATCCGGAAGTCGCCAAGATGATGGGAAACTGGAAGATTGATCTGTAAACCCTATTGTAATGTGCAAAAAGAATGTTGATCTGTCAGATCAACATTCTTCGTTTTTCTTATCCATCCGATTCAAAAGCAGACTATCTCAGGACTCGTAATTGAAGCATTCTACATCCATATAACCTTGTTGTGTTTTGAGATTCAAGTTGTATAACCCAATTCGATCTCCCCGATCGTGTCCCCATCCCAATGGATAGACTTCACCCAGGTTATTGAATTTTTCGCCATCCAGGCTGTATTAATGGACGGTCCCCATATTCGTTACTAACTTTTCTAGTTTATCAGCGTCATCCATCGTTAACGAATGGAACTGAGTATCAGCCAATCTATACAGATTGGGAAGTATACAATCGATTACGTGTCTGCCTTTTTCGGTTAGTTGTACGAATATCACCCGACGATCCGAATGACAAGGAATTCGAGTTAGCAGCTTTTTATTCTCCAATTTATCCAAGATATACGTCAAAGCCCCACTAGTCAAAGAAACATGTTGAGATATCTGTTGAATTGCTTGTTTCTCTTCATGTTCAAGCGATACTAACACAGAAAGTTCCGTGAAATTGAGATCTGCTTTCTTTAACTCGCTCCGAAATTGGTCCTGAATCATTTTTGACATTTGAATGAAATGAAGACATGCTTGATATCGAAAATTATTCATGGTTTCTCACTCCATTTTTATATATCTCAGTTTTAAGATTCTTTATTTAGATATTACTTGTTATATGTACTTTTGTCAATTTCAGACCAAGCTTCGGATCAAAATTTCTTGTTACTGATAACCATTCAATTACCCAGAATCCCAGATAAACGCAAAAAAACCTCCCAGGCTTTAATGAGCTCGGTTCGGTTTTTATTCACAGCATGATGACAGGGCTATCTCAGTCCAACATCTTCAAAACGATTGCCGATGGTTTCAGGAAAGGCCTGCTTAATGGCATCAATGGCACGTTGTTCCGTTTCTCCCGCTTGATGGAGAAGCGCTATTACAGACTGAACACACCCCGTTTCTTTGACATCCCATAAGTTGGAGTGATCAACCCAACCAATGATCTCCAAATAAAGATCTGACAAGGACGTATATTCTTGTATAACCTGAACCATCTGGTCAGAGAGGTATCCAAGACCTGCAACATAGGAGGCAATATTCTCTCTTGATTTGCAATAATATCGGAGGACTGCAGCAGCTTGCCTTGGTTCATAAACTCTTGATTCCAATGCTGAAGCAATGGCTGAATATGCAGCAGATCCGCAGGCGTAATCCTGAGGTGGCAGCATGTAATCATGGATTTCCCATTTGTATACGGCCTGAATCAACGATTCTTTGCAGACTTCCCATACATCTACCGTTCTACAGGATTCAAGCACCTGATAATACCAATAAGGTGTACTATTTCGCCCTAAAGAATCGTAAGGCAAACGAGTAACGTCTTGGCCTTCGCTGTTACAGAGGAGCAAAACCTGCTCCACATCATCATACCCGGCAGCAATAACAAATTGGTCATGCCATACTATGGCCCCCACACCCCGATCAATGGATGACTTAATGTCCACCAATGCCTGTTTTTGATACAGTGGAAAAGTTGGTGCAAATGAAAATCCTGCTGCCTGACTGGCCGTTACTCCAATAAAATCAGCAGCTACAAAGTTCTCTGCCATCCAGTTGTAGGCTGATATGGATTCTTCGGTCAGATGCCGATCTACGACCAACCGAAATACAGTTGCTGTCATGCCCGCAATCATGTGACGCGGGGATTCCGTCCACTTCTTATGTATTAAAATGCGGTGCATCACATCTGCATAGGAACCTATGTCGCTACTTATAATGTTTGGATCCTTAGAATACTGGGCTTGTTTGCCTTGAATCAGGTCCAGATAAACTTGTTTTGCCATGATCCTTCCTCCCTCTGTCTATCTAGCCGAGTGCGCTCCCCATCGTGGCACAGTAGAACGCTTACGATCAGGGAAATTCAAGGATATGATGCGAAAAAAATGGACCGCTTGCTCTTCTAGTGCTTTCGCTTCCATTAGAACTTGTGCCAGTTTGTCCGGTGCATCCAGCTCCAGGGTCCATTTGTCCTCCTGCTGGATCATGAATCCCCTCATCTGGTGAATTAACGTTCCAAGCTGGTCATAACATGAATAAGCTTGGTCCAGCTCATCCCATATTCCTTGCATATCCTGCAGGTACATTCGAATTTCATTTCGAGACTGACAATAAGATTCTAAAAGATAAGTTGCCCCTGATGGATCATAATCTCCACTTCGTAGAGCTTGCACCCATACGTCATATGCCAATCGGCCAGAAGCGATGTTTTGATCTGGTAGTAGTCGATAAGGGATATCCCAATCCTCGATAGCAAATCGTAAGGATTCCAACAACATATCCTGTTTGGGTATTGGAATCTGCTCACCAAAGATCTGACAATACCAGAAACCAGTGAAGTTTAGCCCGAAATTGTCATATAGCAAAATCTGAGGCTGCTTACTCGACCCATCTTGTAAATAAAAGATACAATCATCGTCATCATATCCATGGATAACCCCGAACTCCGGAATCCAGTAGATTACTCCTTTTCCCTCGTCCAGACTTCGCTTTACCCATTGCACTGCATCCAGCTGATAATAATCGAATGTAGAATGGCGCGTACGTCCTCCATCCCAGATCGTGAATATTCCCAGATTGTCGATTCCAGGACGGTGCGCTTCTCCCCATTGTCCATACGCCGTTACCGACATGGGAAGAAGCCTGCGATGCACCGAAAGTTTAAAAGCCATCCCCGTATACCCGGAGAGCAAATATTTTGCACCTTGAAACTGACCTGTATGGGTCAATATAGCATGCAGACTATCCACATATGATTTAGACTCTCGCTTTACCACCAGGTTATCTAACTGTACTTCTGCCAATATAAATTCTCCCTCCATGGTCTTTACTTCACTTGAGCATGATTTGAATTATGAAGTCTGTTAAGTACTGTGTCTGCATGGCTCTGCATCCTGCGTCTTAACCACCCAGGAGATATTAATTCCTCCCAATCACTTATAAATAATTGCTGCATAAAAGCCTCTGTGTCATAAAATTCTATAGCGTGGATCTGATCCTGTTTGTCCCGAATGCGGTATCCTTGCCACTGCTCTGTTTGCTGCACTTCTTTCAGACGAATCTCAGCTACAAATGGTTTTCGAACAGGCAGAGGTTCTTCCCATCCACTGAGCTGCTTGTCTGAATTACACTCGAATGTTTCATCCGTCAAACGGACATGAACGATACCCTCCAGCCGTATGGAACTTTGCTGTACAGGATCCGTTTCATAACCAATGACGTAATCAGCATTGTACTGGGATACGATCTTTAATGGACACCAAGGGAACTGCCTTTCTCCGGAAAAGTCCTTGTAATACATATGTACTTTAAGTGATTCTGTTATGGCATGGGATAATAATTCAAAGTGCTGAAGAAGCTTCGGCGATGCAGCGAATGTGGGAAGTGGACGGCTTAATATCTTCTGCTCTTCTGCCGTAAATCGTTCTAACAGATGCGCCACACGCTTTACCACATCAGATTGTTCGTGATTAAAATGCCGATAACGATGAGCCAAATACTTAAGAACACTCTGTTCTTCTTCTGTCATATATAAATGGGGTAACCGATAGGTCTGGTCCTCATAACAATACCCTCTATATTTCGCAAGATATAGTAAAGGGGCACGTAATGAAATCGCCATATATTCAATATCGCGCTGTGCCTGACGCCGGGATATTTCAAATTCCCGGGCAAGCCAGCTGCTGTTCGGAAAACGTCCGCTTCGAATCTGCTCGTCAAACCAGTGAATACGATGCATATTACTCATCTTTACAGGCCCCCATTGATTCCACATTGTGCTAAACGTAAACCCATTATACCAAACGAATGGCCCGCTCCGAAGAACAGGCCTGCTGCGTTATACGGTTGCTCTATCCACTCTGGATTGCACAGCTTTGGAACATTTCTTGCATACTTTCAGACTTGTCCCATCTGTTTTCGTTTGCGAATACAACAGTTTTATACGTGTGCTGCTGCATACCGGACATGTTCCCCGCCCCCGGGAAGGAATATTCCACAAGACGCGTCCTCTTTTGGTTTTTGCCAATGGTGTGAACCTCTTTTCAATGTAGTTTGTGTGTTCACCGTTTATTATAGAGGTCATGGTACGACATAGAATGTCGCAGCAGTTCGTATTGAAATCAGATTGATCTATAAAAAAGAAAAACTCGCACAGGCAGGGTAACATGACTTCCCTGCCCAATACGAGCTTCTACGTCAAATTGTACTCAAATGGTTTGATCCGGGTGAGTACGTTAAGCAATCGTTTATTTCATCGAGCGATACTCCAGTAAATCCGTCAAATTGGAGATCTTCTGCAGCAGCTTTTCCCCGATATTGGTTTCTCTCACCAGTTTCCGCGCCAGTTCTTTGTCCACCAGTCTTTTTATAGATAATACATCCGTTCCGTTACACAGCACATCTTCTTTTGAATTAAATTTCTGGTGAGCTACGAGCTGCATGCCAAATGAATTATACAACAAGGTATATCCTGCGATGCCCGTTGTGGATTGATAAGCTTTGGAAAAACCACCGTCAATGACGACCATTTTTCCGTTTGCTTTGACAGGGCTCTCTCCACGAATTTCTTTCACTGGCGTGTGTCCGTTAATGATATGTCCATGATCCGGATTCAAATCAAACTCCTGCAGGATCTTTCGACAGATCTCTTCCTTTTCACGTAAATGGTAGTAAGGGTTCTTTCTCTCCTTATGCGCTTCCTTATCTTGGATAAAGTACCGTTCAAAAGTGGTCATTTCTCTTTTGCCAAAGAGCGAGGAACATTCCCCTGTCCAGATGTACCATACCATATCCGTCGCCAGATCATCTGTCTCTTCCAGATGTGCAAAGGAGTAGCGTAGGTTCTCTTCAAAAACATCGAGCAGTTGGCGGCCCGCATACGTCTTGCCTTCAATCTGCATTTCTTCCATATTTCCTTCTTCATCCAAAGGAATACAGCCGTGGATTAACAAATTCCCGTTGTATTTTAAATAAAGGCTGCCCTTTTTCATAAGAAAATTCATATGCCGGGCCAGCTTCTCGGAATGCTGAACGGAGAACAACAGCTTCTCCATCACCTGGCGTTCTTCCTCCAGCAATTGTTCAGGGTTCTGCGGATTTACGGTTGCAAAACAGGTGTTTTCCAGCTGGTACGTTTTTCCGGAGATGTTGATTTCGTTTTTGTCATAATCGATCTTCTCCAGTAGAAGTCTTTCAGACATGTTAAAGTCTGGGCGTCTTTTGATAATCGGCATTTCAAGCTTAAACTGGATCATGGCAATGGCCTGGTGAATCTTAGTGATCTGTAGAATTTCCTGCTCCGATAGGTTATGGCCGCCCTGCAGCTTAGGTCTGAAAGATGGATTATCTTCATAGTATTTCTCCGCCAGGTTTAACAGTGGGCGAAGATTGATTCCGTATACATCTTCGATGATGTCCAGATTGTCGTATCTCGCGCAGATCCGGATAATATTCGCAAGGCAAACCAGAGAACCTGCATAGGCACCGATCCAGAGCACATCATGGTTGCCCCACTGAATGTCTACAGAATGATAGTTGATTAACGTATCCATAATTTTATCGGGGTCCGGCCCCCTGTCATAAATATCGCCAACCACATGAAGGTGGTCAACCACCAGACGCTGAGTCGTGTAAGCAAGGCCGATAATGAGATTGTCCGCCTGCCCCAGGGATATAATCTGCCGATATATTTCCTCGTAATACGGATCCTTATTGTTGGTCGTATCCGTCTTGTATAGAAGCTCTTCTACAATATATACATACTGTTTCGGCAGAGCTTTCCGCAATTTGGAGCGCGTATATTTGGAAGAGGCATAAGAAACAAGCTTAAGCATGTTTTCAATCGTTTGTCTGTACCACTGGTTCAAGGCCTGTTTATTGCTCAGGTCCCCTATAACCAGCTTTATTTTTTCTTCCGGATAATATACTAACGCCGCAAAATCATTAATTTCCTGCTCTGTCCAAACCTCACGAAATAATTCTTTAATTTTCTCTTTGACGGTACCTGAACCGTTTCGTAGTACATGCTGAAAAGCCTGGAACTCCCCGTGCAAATCACTGACAAAATGCTCAGTTCCTTTTGGAAGATTGGAGATCGCTTCAAGGTTGATAATCTCTGTTATGATTTTTTCTTCTGTATCATATTTCTCAGCAAGTAGATCTAAAAATTGCTCATCCAAAACAGATGTCCCCTTTCAAGGAATTATCGTGATGTATAGTTGGGTCCAATCTTTGCAAATGAATTATAACCACTCTAATTATGTTTTTTTACCAAACTCGGAATTCCTTCTAGGCTATCCGCAAAGGTCATTATACTCCAGTTTCTCATGGTTCAACAAATTTCATTGAATGAATGTACTTCGAATTTGCTTCATTTAAGCCTACTGGACAACATCAGTCCATATGGAAGCAACGTCAAGCTATGGCTGAATTCACATGTATCGTTTAAGTTCATTGTAGTTATTTTGAAATAACAATTGTGTTTACGGTATTCATAACTTATGAAACTAGGATGTAGGAAGGAAGCGAGATTATGAGCAATCATTCGTTAATGGGATTTGCCCCTGCACTAGGATGGAATTCATGGAATACCTTCACGTGGGACATCAATGAGCAGTTGATTCGGGATGTTGCCGATGTGTTTGTAACAGAGGGTTATCTGGACGCCGGATACGAGTACATCGTCATTGACGATTGCTGGAGTCTGAAGGAACGGAATGCAGATGGCAATCTGGTCGCAGACCCTGCGAAATTTCCGAGTGGAATGAAGGCGCTTGCAGATTATATCCACGACAAAGGTCTAAAATTTGGCATGTACTCCTGTGTTGGTACACATACCTGTGCAGGTTATCCAGGCAGCTTCGAGCATGAATTCCAAGATGCTGCGTTATTCGCCGAGTGGGGCGTGGATTATTTAAAATATGACTACTGTTTCAAGCCGCGTCATATCTCAGGTGAGCTGTTATACAAGCGCATGAGTCTTGCCCTCAAAAACTGCGGGCGGGATATCCTGTTCTCTGCCTGCAACTGGGGAGAGGACAACGTATATGAGTGGATTCGTGAATCAGGGGCTCATATGTATCGCTCCACCGGTGACATTCGCGACAACTGGCAATCGGTCAAGGACCTGGCTCTGTCTCAGCTCGGTAAACAAAGCTACACTGGCTCCTTCTGCCATAATGACATGGACATGCTCATCGTAGGCATGTACGGCGGAAGCAACAACGACTTTATCGGAACCATCGGCGGCTGTAACGACACTGAATACAAAACCCACTTCTCGCTCTGGTCCATGATGGGATCACCGCTCATGATTGGATGTGATGTACGCAAGGCCAATCAGGCCACCAAGGATGTTCTCTTGAACCCGGACCTGCTTGCCATCAACCAGGATGCAGAGGCACGCGGAGCTTATCGCATTAAACCCGAGCCTCAATGGTTCCATACAGATGATGTATTCATGCTGGTGAAGGTGCTGACAGACGGCGATCTTGCTATCGGATTCTTCAACCTGAGTGACAGTCAACGCGAGCTGTCCCTTCAATTCTGGGATATGGGGCTGCCTTACGCTGCGGGTTATTCCCTGTCACTCTACGATTGCTGGGAACATAAGGAGCTGGGTGTATTCCGCGAGCGTTATGCACCGGTGGTTGGGGCCCATGATTGTCTCGTCGTGCGAGCCAAATTGGTGAAATAAATGGCCCAGAGCAGGCTGTGCACCACTTGCCAGGTTCCGCTCTCGTCGGATGATGTGGGTATTTATATCAAACTGGTCTCTCGCACAGCCCAGCAATTCCTCTGTATCGACTGTCTCGGTGTGAAGCTGAATTGCGGGCGGGATCCGATTGAGAAGCTGATTCGTTACTTCCGTGAATCAGGGAACTGTGCGCTTTTTCGATAAAAGCAATATGTAATCTGTCTATCCGTTAGTGTACCGGCCGTATTTCCTTACAGTTCTGCTTGTTTCTGATGTAACAGCATGTAGGCTGATGGTGTATACGATGTTGCCTTTTTGAATACTCTTGAAAAATAAAGCGGATCATTATACCCAACCGAATAGGCTATGGATTGAATGGACAATCTGGAAGATTTCAGCAGCTCACAGGCGCGCCGAATACGGCATGCCGTTATGTACGCCGAGATGGATTCGCCTGTAGCTTCTTTGAACTTGCGGAACAGGTAGCTACGCTCCAGATTCACGGCCTGTACAATCTCCGCAACCGTCAGGGTCGATTTCCAGTAGTTCTGCTCAATATAGGTTCTCGACAGCCACACATAATCTCTGGCTTCCTCCTGCGTCTCGCGTGGGAAGTACTCCATGTAATAGGACAATAACAGGTGCAAACGTGCATCTGCCCTAAACACTTCACTTGGTGATGCCCCCGTATTCCAGGCCAGGTGAAACCAGGGTTCCAAGGTTTCCGGCGCAGCTGGCAGGACGGGTTGCTGGACCGAAAACTGTGTCAACTCTATAAGTCGTCCTGCGTCTCGTCCGTTGAATTCCATCCATACGTATTCCCAAGGGTCGGCCGGGTCGGGGTAGTAATAGATTTCTTTTTGCGGAAAAATAATAAAGCTCTCTCCGGCACCCAGCCGAAATTGCTGGCCCCCGGTTTCCAGTGTACCCTGCCCTTGCATGATATAATGCAGCGCATAAACGTCACGCACGCCCGGTCCCCACTGGTGAAGATTGACGGGTTTATGGGCGCCGCTTATAAAATAAACCTGACTCGCCCTGCTCCCGTCTGTCCATAATGAGTCCACATCCGGCTCCTCCCTTCTTGATACCAGTCATTATATATGATTTTGTGGAGTTTTGATTTATTTTGATGCTAGAAACTTCCTTTCAAGTTGCTTATGATCGAGATAGTGGTCTCATAACCCAGCAAACATGTAAGCGCAACCACACACATCTTGGATCGACATGAATAAGGATGCTCAATTCAGAGAGGAGAATGTTGTGTTGCTTAGAATTGTTCAGGTAGAAAATGGCCAAGTTCAGGGGCTGCCTGCCTCAGACCCACGTGTTACAAGCTTTAAAGGTATCCCATTCGCCGCCCCACCGGTAGGCCAGAACCGCTGGCGTGCACCACAACCTGCATCCGATTGGGATGGGGTGCTGCAAGCTTTCGATTTTGCTCCCACCTCGATGCAGGCCCCGACCGTCATTGACGATAATAACATCTATACGCGAGAGTGGTCTGTTGATCCCGACCTGCCGATGAATGAGGATTGTCTGTATTTAAATGTGTGGACACCTGCCAAACGAACGGATGAGAAGCTGCCTGTGTTTGTCTGGTATTTTGGCGGTGGGCTTCAGGTGGGTCATACTGCTGAAATGGAATTTGATGGTGAGCGCATTGCCCGCAGAGGCATTGTCGTGGTTACCGTCAATTACCGTCTGAATGCGTTTGGTTTCCTGTGCCACCCCGAGATTAGCGCTGAATCCCCACAAGCACCTGCGAACTTTGGACATCTGGATCAGCAGGCAGGTACGGCCTGGGTGAAACGTAACATCGCTGCCTTCGGCGGTGATCCGGATCAGATAACCATTGGTGGACAATCTGCAGGCGGCGGCAGTGTGCTAAGTCAGATGACTTCCCCGCAGAACAAAGGCCTGTTCCAGCGAGCTGTCATCATGAGTGGAATTGCGACTGAACTGTATCCCAATGTGCGCGTACCTTCTGTCCGCGGCACACTGCGGGATGCCGAGCAGAAGGGCGTTGATTTTTTCCGTTTTCTAGGCGTATCCACTTTAGACGAAGCCAGACAGCTGGACGCGGTCGCTTTGCGGGATAAAATCCTGGAATATCAAAGCTTCTGGGGGACAGTCATCGATGATCAGTTCTGTACGGGTGATCCGTTCATTCGTTTCATGCAGCATAAGCGCGAACTCGTTCCCGTCATGCTTGGGCATACCTCTTCCGAGTTTTGGACCCAGCCTGCGGTAAGCAGTATGGACGAACTGAAGCAAACGGCGACTGAACTGTTTGGAGAGGATGCGCCCGCCTTTTTGCAGCGTTGTGGAGCCGATACTGGTGATCTCGATCATGTATTGCAGCAGGCATCGATCCGCATGATTGAACATGCGATTCAACTTGTGATCCGCTCCAATAGTGGTCATGCGTCCGAGACACCGCTCTATTATTATAATTTCGACGCGGAGATTCCGGGCTGGGATCAACCAGGCACGTTCCATTCCGTTGATCTGTGGTTTTTCTTCGAAACTCTCGCCAAATGCTGGCGGCCTTTCGTCGGTAAGCATTATGACCTGGCACGCCAGATGTGTAATTATCTGTCCAATTTTATCACGACAGGTGATCCGAATGGTCTGGATTCCACTGGCAAACCCTTGCCCTATTGGATTCCAAGCAGTACCGAGCAGCCTTACCGCATGGAATTCGGTGATACGTCCCAGTTACAGCGTGCGGAGCCGGGGCCTGTACTTGAATTGGTCATTGAACAGTATTTCAAAAAGCAGAATGAGCCTGTTGTGTAAACATTCATTCGTGTACATGAATCAGACCATGAAGAGCCATGCAAGTATGCACGGCTCTTTACGTTGTCTCGCATGATTTAGATCAGATAAAATGACCATCCAGTTTCAGCAGTCTTTCCGCGAAAACTTCGTTTGCTCTGGTAGGAATATGACCTATCCGGCGAACTAAGGAAAAGTTTCGTTCGATGTGAATATCTGGAATCGTGATTTCCTTCAACATGCCAGCGGATAACTCCCTTTTTACAACCCAGCGCGACAACATCGCGATGCCTAATCCAGAGAACACCGCTTCTTTGACGCCCTGACTGCTGTTGAACACGTATGAACGGTTTACCCGGAGTCCCGTCTGAGCCAGAAATCGATCACTAGACGATCTGGTTCCTGAACCCATCTCGCGAAGTATCCACACTTGATCTTGCAATTGTTCCAGATCCGCATTCACCGAAGTGTGAAGAGGATATCCTTCCGCTGCAACAATAATCAATTCGTCCTTCATGAATGGTGTCACGGTCAGATCTTGGGCCTCAATGTCCTCTTCAATCAAACCCAGATCCATATGATTATCTCGAATAGCTTCCACAACTTGAGCTGAATTTCCGATGAATACTTCCATGGCCACTTCAGGGTATTGCCTTGCAAATGACGAAAACAGGCGAGGTAAAACATATTCTCCAATCGTAAAGCTAGCTCCAATCTGCAATGAGCCACTAACATGATCGTGTAATCTGGCAATATCCAATTTTGCCGACTCGTACAGATTTACCATTTCCTTGGCACGTACATATAGCAGCTCCCCAGCCTCCGTCAGTTTCACCCATTTGGGCGAACGATGCATTAACTTTACATCAAATTCCTTTTCTAATTTACGAATGTGTAAGCTAACACCGGGTTGTGATAAATGCAATAGTTCTGCCGCTCTAGAAAAATTGCGCTGCTCCACTACAGTTATATATACTTTCAAGCTTTCCACGATCATAACATGCATCTCCCTGATAGTATTTAGCCCCAAATATCACTTCAATCATTATGATTCATTATGATAAGCATTTCATTCCGGTATTTCTCTTTTCAATCATAACTAATTATAGTTACAGGTGAACAAGAAATAAAGAAATCGGACGTGATAGCCATGCATTCAACTTCTGTCATGCAACAAGAGAAAAAGAATATACAAGGGTTTGTGCTGGGAATTGGGCTTACTCTAATGCTTGCCCTTGCTGCCAAATATGCAGCCGGCTTTCCTTTTCTACACATCATGGGTCAGCTTGTACTTGCTATTTTGTTCGGCATGCTCTGGAGAGCGGTCAGGAATGTACCTGATCATATGGTAAGCGGAATTTCCTTTTCAGCTAAAAAGCTTCTGCGATATGGAATCATTTTGCTTGGCATGCGGCTGAATTTGAAGGATATTCTTCATGCGGGACCCAAGGTTGCCTTGATCTCCTTCCTGAACATTACCATCACTATTTTTGTTGTGTATGGCATTGCAAAATTCTTCAACGTCGAGAAACGTTTGGGGCTATTAACTGCATGCGGAACAGCTATTTGCGGAGCTGCGGCAGTTGTGGCCATTGCACCTCAGATCAAAGCCAAAGACGAAGAAACCGCCATCGGTGCAGCTACTGTAGCGATTCTGGGAACAATTTTTACAATGGTTTACACCCTTCTATATCCTTTCCTACACTTGTCTGCATCTGGATACGGCGTTTTTTCAGGTGCTACATTACACGAAATCGCACATGTGATTGCAGCTGCAGAACCTGTGGGCCAAGATGCTGTTGATCTGGCTGTCATTGTTAAATTAACGCGTGTAGCCATGTTGGTGCCGATCGCCATCCTGATCGGATTCTGGACGAATCGTTTGGATCGCTCCAAAACGATAAGAAACGGCAAGTTAAATATGAAAAGCTTGAAATCCCTCCCTATCCCTTGGTTTATATTCGGATTCCTCATGATGAGTGCTCTAAATACGATACAGGTTATTCCTTCAGGTTTGACGAATCTAATCATTCTAGCCGCTTATATGCTGATTGCTATGGCCATGGCTGGTCTGGGTCTTAGTGTAGATACAGTCACGTTTCGGCAATTGGGCCTAAAAGCTTTTGCTGCCGGCTTTATTGGCTCCATCGTTCTTTCCCTTATCGGATATGTATTTTTAAAAATATTTAATCTTGGCTGATGAAAATAGTATGTGGCATCCATCCTACTTTTGAAACCATAAGCTGGACTAACTTAACTACGACAAAAAAGCCGCTAATAATAGCGGCTTTGATGGAACCATCCTCTTGTTCTAAGACAATAAGTCTATGAAATAATGACTGACATACCCTGATCTCTTTTTATACTTCTTTACCAAATTCTTCTGCAGTTCATTCACATATATCATAGAGAATTTTATCAAGGCTGACGTTTCCGTTCGTCGAATACTTCACTGTTGTGGGTTATATCACAAATTTTCCAATGGCATTAGCCACGCCATCATTATCATTTGAATCGGTTATGTAAACGGCGCATTTTTTCAGTTCAATGATCGCGTTCCCCATGGCTACAGGAAATCCGGACAGATGGAATAGGCCTAAATCGTTAAAATCATCCCCAAACACCATCACATTTTCTGAATTTACCCCAATTTCACTTAACACCCATTCCACGGCTTTTTCCTTTGAAGCTGATTTATGCATGATTTGGATCAATACTCCTTCATCCGTTGCGATCACGTTTACATGGTCACCAAATTGCTCGCTTAGATCCTTCCATGTGTTGCAACCTAGAACTAATATTTTGGTCGGAGATAGAGAGTCTATATAATGTTGCTCAACAACCTGAGGTTTCAGATCATTCGAACGGATACCGAATTGAGCGCAGTGGGAGTCAAGAATTGGTTTACTTGTGTACCATGAATCATTAACCTCGTATGAGATTATGGATTGAGGCATGTTTAACTCGAGAAATGTATTAATCTGTTGGTTGATCTCCGAAGGGATTGGAATATGACGCTCATTTTGTTTGGATTTGCATATAACTAAAGCGCCATTGTAATAAATCATGTACTCTACAAAAGGAAACTGCTTCACAAATTGATTTGCCGCTCTAGGCGGCCTTGCCGTGGCAACGATAATATGTATCCCCAAATCAAAACATCGTTGAACAGCCTGAACATTCCTGGAAGATATCGATTTATCACTTCCGAGCAAAGTTCCGTCCAGGTCCAGCACAATGGCCTTAATAGTAGGCATCCGATTCCTCCCTACAGAGTTAAATTGGTAAAATAATACTACGCTTCAAGAGGTATCGTCAACGAAAACAGTTATGTTATCATCTGCTGTTGAACAACTATTGATCATGACCTTATTTTCATCGTTTGTTTCTACAGAGGACTATGTGCTGTAAAAGTTAAAAAACAGATAGTAGAAATTATGCATGGTAAAAATCTATAGAAAAAAACGACATTCTCTTTACAGAGTATTGTCGTTTCTTGGTTTCTGATCAAAAAAACTTAATCACTGCATCGCTTTACTTCCCTAAATCATCCCAGAAGGTTTGGAAAGTACCTTTCTCCATCTCAAAATACTACGGGTACATTACCGTACCGTTCCTGTCCTTCTTTGAACAGAACCAGTGGGACTTGCGTCTTGTCTTCCAGCGCTAGGTAGATGATCTTCCGGTCTTCCTGACCATAAACGACAAAAATACCGACCTTTCAATTTCAAAGGTCGGTTTACCCATTCGGGAGAAGAAAACAATGGTTATAACTGCATTATGGTCCACTCTTTGCAGTTATATACCATGTTTCTGCTCTAACTCTAGTTGTTATTTGGACAATTCTGTAATATCAACGTTCATATGCTCCGTAAGCATTAAGGTAACATCCACTTTCACTTTACTCCATAATAATGTCATTTTATGAATGTAACCTCTCACCGAATAATTTACCGTTAGACTCAGCTCGGATCTCTGTTCATCAATGATTTTGATATGGTGTTCCTTTAAACTTTGTTTGGATTGGTACATCTCTAAGGCGATTTTCTTTTGGGTACCGTCCAAATAGTCAACATAGACCGATTTCATCTTAAAGTTTGAAGCGTATATTTTATGCTTATCTACTTCCAGAGCGCTTAACAGATAGGGAAGCTCCACCAGCCTCTTCACGAGTGCAAGTTCCTCAGAAGTCTGTCTCACCGTACACGCCTCCTTCTTCAAGTTTGACCGTGACCAATTGATCAAAATCGACCCATTCAAATCCATTGTGCATTTCAATTTTGATTTTCTTTCCAACGGTACTGACTGAAGTAACGATTCCGTGTATATATCGATTGCCCGACTCATTAAACACTTCAATGGTGGCTTGTAATGTATAGTTGAGCGACATATCTACATTTTGAGCCATGATCTCCCACTCATCTTCATGAATTAGCGGTTTGTCTTGAACATGAATTTGAGTACGATGCTGTATGATTCGTTCTTTATGTTGTGGAAGCATCATACGACTCGATTCCCATAATCCATTGGCCTCAAGTTTTTTGCTCATTTGTAGTGCCCCCCAATTTTAGATGCTCTATCGATTGCTTGACCAGCAGCTGTAATGGAGCTTGCCCGAAGTATGGCAATGTCGCCAAATCGATCCTTAATGTCGTCCATCACCTGATCAATAGCCCGTTTGTGCTCCTGATCATCAAAGAAAGATAGTTGATATGTATCCGCGTCGGATAATTGAGAAAGGGATACGCCTACACGGCGCACCGGTTGCCCATCCCAGTGTTGATGAAATATGCGTTTGGCGATCTTGCACACATCAACGGTTATGTTTGTTGGATCAGACAGTTTAACCTGCCTGTGAAAGCCCGTTGGATGGTCGAAATCCGCTCCAGACACACTCACGGAAACGACACTACCCATCAGTCCTTTTTTACGAGCTCTTCGGCATACTTCAGTACAGATATCGAGGATTACCACTTCGATCTCCCAAGCCTCTCTGTAATCTCTAGGCAAGGTCATTCCATTTCCAATATCCTTTTGTGTACTATGTGTGTTGACGGTTACCGGCGAGTTATCAAGTCCATTGGCGATGCGCCAGATCACTTCTCCATTAACGCCCCATTTATTTTTGAGTTGGGTAAGAGGTGTATTCGCCAAGTCTCTAATCGTTCGGATACCCATCTTCCACAAATGTTTTTCCATTCTTGAGCCAATCCCCCACATATCGCGGATGGGCTTATCTCCAATGTGGAGGTGCAATTCTTCTTTCTTTAAGTGGAAAATGCCCCCCTTGGCCTTTTTAGCGATCATATCGCAGCACAATTTACTAATGATTTTGTTTTCACCAATGCCCGCTCTTGCGTAAACCCCTGTTTCATTATAGATTTTGTCTTGAATTTGCTTCGCCAAATCGACGGGATCATTACCGAACAGATGCATAGACCCTGTAAAATCAGCGAATAATTCGTCTATACTGTATGGCTCAACCAGATCGGTGAACTCCTCAATAATGGACATGATTTGAGTGGATACTTCGATATATTCTTGCATGTGAGGCCTAACAATGATTAGTTCAGGGCACTTCTGCAGCGACTGCCAGAGTGGTTCTGCGGTGGATACACCTTTCGCCTTGGCTAATGGACAAGCAGCAAGAATAATTCCAGAACGTCTTGCTGGATCGCCTGCAACGGCGAGTGGTCTATTTTTGTATTGAGGCATTTTGGCCTTTTCGACTGAAGCATAAAAGCTCTGCATATCAATGAGCATAATGGTTCGCTGCTTAGTCAACACTGAAATCACTCCTGTACTTTAAGAACGTATGTTTGTATATATTATAAACCGAACACATGTTCTTTATGCAAGAGGTAAATATTTATATTCATCCGAGGGAAGATCATACTCAACATTCAGAAGAGGTGTCTTTTAACAAAAGAAAGACCCTGAGGGAATAAACCCTCAAGGCCGCAGAGATTTGTTCATGATTGATTTAGTTAATATATAATGGGAATCCCCTTCTATATAAACAGATTATGGTTTGCTTTGTCAGCCTGGCCTAGATAGTAACCTACCCCACTAATAGTCACTTGATCCATGATCTCTTCCCGCTGGATACCCATCAGATCCATAGACATTTGACAAGCAACCATTTCAACACCTTGAGCTAACGCAGTTTGAATCAATTCCTCCAGAGAGGCGACGTTGTTTTTCTTCATAATGCCGCGAATAACTTTAGGACCGACACCAATCATATTCATTTTGGACAAGCCTAGCTTGTGACTACCACGTGGCAGCATAAGATCAAACATACGACCTATCATGTTTTTGGAAACAGGTTGCGTCTGATGCTTTCGAATAATATTTAGTCCCCAAAATGTATAAAACATGGTTACTTTGCGCCCACTTGCAGCTGCGCCATTAGCAATAATAAGAGAGGCTATTGCTTTATCCAGGTCGCCACTGAAGACAACCATCGTACTGGCAGGTTCAACATTCTGAACTTCAGAAGCGGATGATCTGACTGCCTCTGTCTGCTTGGTTAGTACTGCTTCAATGATACCGCTCTTACCACGTTCCAACTGTATGAGTGCTGAACCAGACATTGCTGCCCATGCTTTCACATCTTCGTAAAACCCTGGATCAGAAGCTTTTACCCGTAGCGTTTCTCCATCGGATAGTTGATCCATCTTCTGCTTTACTTGTATTAACGGACCCGGGCAGCTCAATCCACATACATCCAATTCTTCATCGATACGCAATGGCTGAGAAGAGAGTTGATCCGTCTGATGTAAAGTATTTTGCTTTGGATGAGAAACAGGATTGCTATGATGCTGATCATCTGTAATCTCATGTTTTTGACCAGTATACGGAGCTGGTTTAAATTGCGCTTGGCGGTACGTTTTGAATCCACCACTCAAATTTTTAACGGTGAAACCGTGCTGACGCAAAATTTGTGTTGCAGTATACCCCCGTAAACCTACTTGGCAGTAGACCCAGATTTCTTTAGAGACATTTAACTCTTGCATTCTCTCACGAAGCTCATCCACTGGGATGTTTAGAGACCCAGGAATATGGCCATTCCGATGCTCAAGCTCGCTACGTACATCTAGTAGTATGGTTTGCTCCGACTGGCGCATAGACAGCTGATCATAGGTGAATGTGTTGACACGTCCTGCCAGAATATTATCTGCTGCATACCCAGCCATATTAACCGGATCTTTTGCTGATGAATAGGGCGGTGCATAACTCAGTTCAAGTTCAGTCAAGTCGCTTATATGACCCCCAAAATGAATAGCAACGGCAATATCATCAATCCGTTTATCCACTCCTTCGAATCCGACTGCCTGGGCACCCAGGATTTTTCCTTCAGGTGAGAACAGCAATTTTAGAGTAATTGCACTCGATCCTGGATAATACGATGCATGAGAAGCAGGATGAACAATCACCGTTTGATAATCCACGTTAAGGCGTTTTAATATCTTTTCATTGCTGCCCGTGGTTGCTCCAGTCAGTCCAAACACTTTAATAATAGAAGTCCCTTGTGTTCCTTTGTAGGTAGAATGTATGCCAGCAATCCGATCCGCAGCAATACGTCCTTGTTTGTTCGCAGGACCTGCAAGCGGAATCGCTGTCTTGGTTCCATGGATGTAATCACTGACCTCAATTGCATCACCAACCGCATATATATGCGGTATATTGGTTTCCATGGCCTCATTAACAATGATGTGTCCACGTATCCCCAAGGAAATACCACTGCTTTGCAGAAATGAGGTATCTGGCGACACGCCAATCGCGAGAATCACAAGATCTCCTTTTAAAATGTGACCATCTGCAAGCTCGACCCCGATGCCATTCTCCAGAGAACGAAAACCCTTAACACGCTTGGAAAACTGCAAATTAACACCATGCTGCTCCATTTCTTGTGCCAGTGCAGCTGCGAGTTCAGGATCAAATGGAGTTAGCACTTGTTCATTACCCTCGACAAGCGTTACATGTAGTCCGGCTCCCCTCAAATTTTCTGCCATTTCAACACCGATAAATCCACCACCAATAACGATTGCTGATTCGTTGTTAGATGCACTTATTGCATCTTTGATACGATCAATGTCTGGAATGTTACGCACTGTATAAATTAATGGATTATCTATACCCGGCACATAGGGGATCTTCGGACGTGCACCTGGGGACAGAATCAACTCATCATAGGTTTCTTCATATTGTCCGCGCTCCTCGCTGTTCACCTGGATCGTTTGATGTTGTGGATTGATTGATATGACCTCACTCTGTGTACGTACATCAATTCGAAAACGATCTGCCATCCCTTTAGGTGTTTGTACCAGCAAACGGTCACGCTCAGCAATCGTTCCGCCGATATAATAAGGTAAGCCACAGTTGGCGAATGAAATGTAGGGACCCTTTTCAAATATGACTATTTCGGCATGTTCGTCCAGTCGGCGTAGGCGGGCAGCTGCTGACGCACCCCCCGCTACTCCACCAACAATGACTACTTTCTTGCTCATGATTAACATTCATCCTCTCCAAATAAAACAGTTATAATCTGTTCAATACGTTGGTTTGCAAGTATATAATTCACTTCGAGGCCATTTCGCTCCGTATCAACAATTCCTGCACTGCGCAGCTTCTGTAAATGCTGGGAAACGGTTGACTGCGGCAGATCCAGACACTCCTGCATATAGGAAACATTACATTTCTTTTTACGCATCAACCCACGCACAATGCACAGGCGTATAGGATGAGAAAGGGCCTTCAGTAAGTTAGCAGGTTCCTCAAGCTGTTTTAAATCACGGCTATCGTGAAATTCGAGTTTATCCAAACGTAATCCCCCTCTGTATCGTTATATTAGAATAATACGATATAGTAAAATGAAAGTCAAACGCCTGTATTTGTTATTTTCTATCCTTATGTCACCAACAGCGTGAATATCATAACGTAAAATGCCTCCAATGCCCTTCGGAAACAACTTCTACTGTTCCATCGATCACTTTGATGGCGGTTTGATCATCAATCGCATATGTAGGCCCTTGAATGCCAGCGGCCCATCTTTCAGCAGCAGCCATGGTGTTTTCCGGAAGCTTTTCATGGTCAAGATGCGGAAAAATTGCAAAGTCAACCAGACCCAGTGTCGCATCACCACCGCCGGGTGGAATCCAGCCAACAAAGTATTCCCCAATGTTGGGTGCCATCACCATACTACCCGCGCTCATTCCCACATAAACTGCCTGCAGCGATGGTAAGAGGTCTGCCAGTCCGGACTGCCGCATCCAGTGGTTCAGGAAGAGGGCGTCGCCGCCCGCCACCAGCAGAACATCTATTTCCTGAACCAGCGGCACCCAGCGGTCTTTACTGATGCTTGGCAGCGCGGTGAGCTCTAACACACCAACAGACTTCCAGCCCAGGTCAACCATGGGGTTCTCGGATTTCCCGCTGATGAACTCCCAGGTATTGACGCCAGGTCCGACCCAGGGGTGTCCATACATTGCGGTGGGAATACACAGTGCGTTGGAGTCGGCGATCGGCTTGTCCAACATGTCCACTAACGCGTCGCGTATGCTTTTGTTATTAACGCCCGCAGAAGTTAATAATAATTTCATAGCTTCACTCCTAGTCGCTTGGAACTTCTTAATTCAGCTTATTAGCTATATCATCTATCCTATATCCATTAAGACCATCTCGTCGAAACGACATTTGAACTGTTTCTGGCCGCTCTCCTTTCATCACCGTCATTTCTAAAATAAATTCTATCTGCAGAGTGTCTGAACCTTGGATCGTTAACACATGGACATTCGAGTACAAAAAGTTGTCTTGGTACTTTTGACGAAGAGCACTCATTATTTGAGGATTCAATTCGACTATCAGTGCCTGTTGAATTAACGAGCATGGCGTTGTGTCTGTTGCTGGCAGAGTGTCTTCGCCCGAAGCTGGGGTTTCTATTAGCGAAGCTAACCCAAGGGCTAAAACGAACGTCAAAATTATTTTTATCAAATGCAATCACCTCATCGTTGGGATATTTTATTTTTCCCAAAATGAGGATTTGAATGCTGTTTTCAACTAATTTCTTACAGCTTTTTTGAAGAAAGTAGACATTCGGTTGAAACCGTACAGACTGTTGCTAGTAAAAGTAATGGTTTCTCCCTTGGTGTTTGTTAAAAAATGTTCATTCCAAGAATCAATCATGGAGGTAGTCAATTCAGCCAATTCTTTATTAGCGAAATACCCTAGAGAGATGTGAGGTGTATAGGAATATCCGCACGTTTCTAATCCGAAATGTCCCCTATACTCTTCGATAAGATATTTTCTTTCTTTTTCAATCTTATGTAAGATGGCTTGAGAATGAGAATTCGCAGGTTTTAGACTTGCTACTAGCACAGAATTCCCCCACTTTAGGAGTCTATCAAATTGAAATGTGACGGGTTCTTTCATGTTGATATTTAGCGGCTGGTTTTCGATACAGAGAAACTCATTTTCTCTCAGAAAGGAATGCGGTAAACCTTCAAGCAGATCTTCGGCTTTGAACCTACTTTGGCGCGAGACAGCTTGAACGTTGGCTTCATTAATTCTTAGCTGTCCCTCTAATCTATTATTTCTCTTCTATTAATAGGTAGAAGCACGATCGTTGCGATTAGTAGAATCATATATTAATACATAGACATGAATAACTATGAAGGAAGTGATAAGATGTTGGATTGTGCAATCTCTCCTTCCATTACGATACTAGGCAGCAGCGGAGGTGCGGCTAAAGCGGTATTAGCCATTCTTAATCAATCCGTTCAAGATAAAAATGACCCTATACACTCTATCATTAACCAATCACAATTCCACCTCATCGATATGAACCAAAAGGATAAAGCATATTATGCTCAACTCTTCCCCCATCTTTCGAAACAAATCAAAATCCACCAGCTAGATCTTAAAAATGTCAGCGACTTTCGGAAACACCTTACTAAAACAAACACAAAAGTAGTCATTGATGTATCATGGGCCGATACGATCGAGATGCTCAACTGCTGTAACGAACTAGGCATATTATATGTAAATTCTGCCCTTGAGAATGAGGAGGTGGATAATAACGAGAGCATGCGCGGGTTTCCCCTTGCAGAGCGAAATATTAAATATCAAACTAGAAAAACTGATTTCACCCATACAACCGCCATTACATGCTCAGGTATGAATCCTGGTGTCGTACAATGGATGGCTATAAAACTCATACAAGAAAATCCAGATAAAAAACCTTTAGCCTGCTACATTGTTGAGCATGATACCTCCTTTTTTGCAGACCAAACATTAATTGAACCTAACACCATATATACTTCTTGGTCAATCGAATGTTTCCTGGATGAAGCCATATTAAGCTATCCGATGTTTGTTCATAATCATTTGCCTCATTATTTTTATGAACAGGTCTATTCAATGGAATACAAGGTAAGGTTAGGAGACAAGGAATTTTACGGATGTCTGATGCCGCATGAAGAAGTGCTAACACTAGGTGAGTTATTTGATATGCAGATTGGATTTATTTATCGTGTTAGTGAGTATACAACGGATTTAATTCGAAACCATTTAGATCGTGTAGACGATTTATGGAATTGGAACCAGCGCATAATTGATCCAGATAACGGGGAGGTTGAAGGTGCGGACCTCGTTGGAGTTCTTTTGGTTTACGAGGATCATGAAAAGTTTATGTATAATTCGATGGAAAGCAGTAGCATTTATGCTCAGTACAAAACAAATGCCACGTATTTTCAAGTCGCATGCGGCATTTATGCTGCCTTGGCCAGTCTAATTCTGGATGATATTCCTGTAGGTATTTACAACGTTCATGAGCTCCTGCTCAAAACCGAAAGCAAGTACGAACAATATCTAACGTACCATATGACCGATTTTGTCGTGGGAGAAAATAAAGATTCCGATGGATTACTTCATCAAAGATTAAAATGGACTAAATAATAGATGGCAGTTTTCACTATACAAATTTTTGTGCCGCTTGTGGTAGAGTTCAGTGCAATTGATATTCAACTAAACTGCCCGTTAGCTTAACAAAAAGACAGCCGATCATGTTGGTCGGCTGCCATTTTTCTTCCAATAATTTTTCAAATAAAAGCCGCATGACCGGAACTGCCCTACAGTGAATATCACATGACATATTCAGTCTGCTGGATGCTCAGCTGTTTAAAGTGGATGACAAGAGTTGATAGAAACGTTCCTTATCCACATTCCGTGAAATTTCCTCACGTTTCCATCCTGAGCCGCTCTAAACGAAATACCTCCCATGAACGATTCCTCATGAGTTTCAACATGGACAAAACCTTTTTCAAATCGACAAACATCAGGATAGAATATACTGATTGCAGCCAATGGATCATGTAAATGGGCTGCTTCAATGGTCAAATAAAATTAAATTTGTGATCCGAGCTGTATCAAAATTTCCGCATGCTCTTGAGCTAATCCCTTGCCAATCTTGGCTTGCACTTGATGGATAAATCCGTTGATTGCGCCTTTTTTTTCTCCCTCATTACCTAATTCATCGGCTCTTTCTACTTTGGTCCATTGTTCCTTCAATCGATCAGCCAGCTCTTGATCATTAGCGAGGAACTTGTCGATAAGTCCTGCCATACCTTTATAGGTAAGGATCACCTCATAAGAAAAAGAAGAATTTGTAGCGTTCCCAGCGATATCATGGGCGGAAGCATGGACCAAATGCTCCCCAACACCCTTCAAATAGGCAGGGCGATCTGCAAGCACAGCATCACAATCACTTTTAGCTATACCTGATAATGCATCCTGAGCGGAGCATTCGATCCGAATTTCATCATTCAGCTCGTAGACGGATTTTCCTGAAAATTCGATGATAGGAGCCGTTTTGTCTATTTTAACTTCGGTAGTAGAGGGTACCCCGGGCACACCATAAGCCGATGCCGACCAATAAGTTACGGCTGTCACTCCTTCTTCGCTTACGGTAAACTCAGTGGTACCGCCTTCGGCCTCACGCTGATTGATTTCCTCAGCCCCCGTAGCTTCGAAAAAGATGGAGCTTGCTCCTTCCGAGTTTAGCGTAATCGAAACATCTTCATGGTGCCAACCCTGCTCATTTGCCTGTGGATTAAACGCAGCTTCAGTTAAGGGAGCCGTAATATCTTTAACTGTTACGGAAAAATCGTCATAGTAAGCTGTGGAGATATTATAGCGGCTGGTTACCGCAATTAGTCTGGCATAAGCCGTTCCTTCCGGTGCCGTACCGCGGAGAGTTACTTTTTGCCATTGGTGAAGTCGCGATTCATCCAGATGCGTTTCCAAAGTAGACAAGCTCTGCCCTTCTGCGTTATAGAATCGGAACATGAAACCAGGCTGGCCTGACTCAATATATATTTGAGTACTTGCGGTATACTCCTCTCCAGGCACTAATGGAATTGGATCGCTTTGCACTGCAACGGATGCAGTACGAATTCCATCCGTTGTTTTCAGGCTATAATCACCGGCATAACGCTTGCTGCTGCTCCGCTCAAAATAAACATCTCCACTTGTTGCAAACAGTGAAGTCCAGCCCGGCAGCTTTCCGCTCTCTTCTGGCTGCTCCAACCCGGCATTGTTTACCGGCAAAGGAAGCCCCGGCGGTTCGACCACTATCTCTCCATCAATTTGGATTCGATACAGAATCGTATTGGTTGCGATATCTGTGAAATACAGGTCCCCATCCATGCCAAGATCAAATCTCGAAGCATCCGTTAATGTTCTGAAATCCAGTGTTTCCGGATCAATCACCGTCAGCTTGTTGTTAAACAGGACATACAAAAGTCCGTCTTCCGACCAACGCATCGGATGATGATGCCACTGGGTGTAATAGAGCTTCGGATAAATCTTTTTATATTTTACAAGTTGGTACGTGTCCGGATCGATTGCAAATATATATTCGTAGGATGCTCCCCAGATCAATCCATCCGGCCCGAGAGACAGATCCCCAATGAAAATCGGATCGACAAGTTCGGGAATATCCAGCGTAAACTCCGTTATTTTTTGCTCATTTTGAACATCCCACACAAAAATTTTGGCCTCCTGCTCGCTCGGCGTGGAGCCCAGTCCTCCTCTGATGGTCGTAGATCCAAAAATCTTCCCGTCTACATAAGCGGTACTAAGCACACTCTGATTCTGCACCACGTTTCGATGGACTTTGGTTTCACCTGTAGCGGTATCATGGACTGTAAGCGATCCTCCCAGCGTCCCGTATCCTGAGATGGTCGAAATAAACAGTTTACCGTCCCCTTCAGACATATGCACAAGACGTTCCTGATCGTTCCCGAGTACAGCGAGACGCTGCGGATTCGTGCTTCCCGGTTCTTGATTCAGATCATAAACGTACAAGCCACCTTCCGGGTAGACTCCCATATAGACTTTGTTTCCAATCGGGTATACACTGTCCGCTTGACCAATGCTGAAAGGTTTTGTCGTCATGGTCTCTAAATCAACCAACGAAGACCGAGCTTGTGAACCTGTTGTTATCAGCTGTGTATCAGAAACGCTTTGGAGACGATTGACGACTCCCGGCAATCCCGGAATAATCGGCGGCTGTACAATGACTTTTTGGGTATCGATATTGAGCATGGCCACTCCGCCGTCATACCGTACCGTAACAAGCGTTTTTCCCGGCAGCTCGGGATTGTTCTGAAACTCGACCCAATCCGCCCCTCTGAACCCACTCTCATAGGTCATGCCGGTTTCCTCTACCTGATGTGTCGCCAGGTCAAAGGTTTTCAGTTTTTTCTCGGACATATAATACAGCTTTCCATCCACAGAGTCAGCTGCATGAAGACCGGTTACCTGCTGGAGCTCCACATCAAGCCAGGACCCTGTTGTAGTATCGTAGATATAACCCTCACCCGGTACACCACTTCCATCCGTATAACGCGCGAACAAGTAACGGTTATCGATCGTACTCAAATCGTATACTGTATCATTTTTGACGGTAAGCGAAGCGGCAATATTCGTTTTTTCACCTGTAGCCAAATCCACACGCACGATCTGTTCATGGGCTGTACCGGCATAAATATATCCCCCCTGGTAAGCAATGGAGCGGACATACTCCTGATCAAGTGCCCCAATAACACGCCCATAATCCCTCACTTGCTTGGTCACAGGATCATACTGCCAAACCTTGCCGCCCGGATAAGTCCCTACGTACACTCTCCCCTGTTCATCCGTCGTGATACTATTGGAGACAGACTGTCCTTCAAATTGAGCCACTTGAACAGCCTGATGGGTCACTGGCGAATACTCCCATAATCGTGCACCCGATCCTTCGGCAGCCACATAAAGCGTACCGTTCGGCGCAACAGTATGCGCCCAGGAGCTTTCCGATGGCCCAAGTGAAACCGTCCGAAGCAGTTTGTACTCTTCGAGGTCAATCACATTCAGGAAGCCAGGCTTGCCTTTACTCGTGGCATACATGACTGGTTTTCCATCCTCATAGCCTACAGTTCCGTTAAAGACAGCTACCGTGTAATTGTTGGGAATAAGCAGTTCTTCGGGGTCACCGAAGTTTTTTTGAGTAAGCCTGGATTCCTCTGCTTGGGCAGGAGCAGACTGCACGGGAAACATCACAATAACAAGTAAACAACTCATGAACATGGTGATCAGGTTGAAAAAAGGCTTTTTCATCACACATCTCCCCTTCTTCATGCATTAAAAATACTTGATCAACGTGGCAAGTGCTCCTTGAGCCGAATCGGATTGATAATTTTCATAAGCTTCAGATGCTTCATCCAAGGCAAACATATGCGTGATGGCAGGACTTACCGTAATTCGCTTATCAGCAAGCAGCCTGACGTATTCGTCCATATTTCTTCCTTCCGTCCACCGCACGAAACCGATGGGATAATCCTGATTGTGCTGCTCGTACTGCAGATCGTACCTTCCAGGCCCGCCTGCTCTTGAGATAAGGACCTGGGCTTCTTTGCGAAACATCAAATCTCTTGAAAACTCCATGGACAAATCACCAACGATCACGACTTTTCCCCGGTCACGAAGCCACTCAAGTGACTTGTTGATCAGCACTTCTCCAGGCCCGCCAGCACATAAGAGGATGGAATCAAATCCTAAACCTCCCGTTTCGTTCATCACAAAACGCTCCACTTCCTCTTCAGTTGAAAAGCCTGCTTGAATGCCCATCTGCTCCTGAAGCAGCTGAACCCGTGCTTTGCTCAGATCGTATGCAGCCGTGTGACATGCACCAGCAGCAGCAATTTGGGCCACAAGATTACCGAGAATGCCCAGTCCAACGACAAGTACTTTGTCGCCGAATCTCACGTCAGCCGTACGAAGCGCATGTATGGCGATGGCTCCGAGCCCGGTAAATGCGGCCTCCTCTGGTTTGACATGTGGAGGTACTTTGGTTATCAGATTGGTCGGTACCGAAATGATTTCGGCATGTCTTACATAAGGCACACCATAACAAGCCACTCGGTCTCCCGGTACAATATCTCTGACTTCACTTCCCGTTTGTTCCACAATCCCAACAGCGCTATAGCCAAGGTATACCGGAGATA
This sequence comes from Paenibacillus sp. 7516, assembly GCF_002272715.1. Lineage (NCBI taxonomy): Bacteria > Bacillati > Bacillota > Bacilli > Caryophanales > Paenibacillaceae > Paenibacillus > Paenibacillus sp. 7516. Next base: position 24,705 of record NZ_NPBI01000004.1, on the reverse strand, counting down.
CGCCTGATCTTTTAATCGCACTCATCTCCGTACCCGGACTAATGCCGGAATATTCGGTTCTCACTTGCACATGTCGTTTGTTCAGTTCGGGTATATCCGCTTGCAGTACCGTGACCTTTCCTTCCTTCGCAGCAACGATTTTCATTAGATACGGCTCCTCCTTCAGTCGATTTAGCCTTTTTCCGAACCGAGCATCACCCCTTTGGCGAAATACTTCTGAGCAAACGGATAGATGAGCAAAACAGGGATCATCGAAAGTACGATGGTTGCATTTTTAATAGACTGTGGGGCAAGGGCTGAACGGTCCACAAGTCCCGCGTCGTTTTCTGCGCTGTAGATTAGCATATCCCGCAGCACGACCTGCAAAGGATATTTATCCGGATCGTTCAAGTAAATCAGCGGTAGGAAAAAGCTGTTCCAGTGGCCCATGAAATAAAAAAGTCCGATGGAAGCAAGCGCAGGCTTGGATAAGGGAATGACAATGTTGAACAGAATCCGGTATTCGGAAGCTCCGTCGATCAGGGCCGCTTCGCGTATCTGGGAAGACATGTTTTCGTAAAAGCTTTTAAGAATGATCAGTTCCATTGTCCAGATGGCATTGGGAAGTACGAGTGCCCATACCGAATCCGTTAACCCCAGCTGCTGCACGACCACATACGTGGGAATAATGCCGGGATTCAAAAACATGGTGAGGACGATGGCCATCATAAAAAACTTGCGTCCGAAAAATCCTTTTTGGGACAAAGGATATGCAGCTACAGCCGTAAAAAGTAAATTCACAAACGTACCGAATGCCGTATAAAAAATGGAATTCAGGTAGGCTCTTGGAATCGTGTCATTTTTAAGCACCTCGACATAAGCCTCAAGGTTCAGCCCTTTCGGAAAAAGAAACACCCTACCTTGAACGACCGCTGCAGTATCACTTAAAGAAACGGCCGTAATGTACACGATGGGATAGAGTGTCGCTACAGCAACAAGACAGAGGATCAGCGAATTCATGACACCAAAAACAGATATTTTGCGCTCACCTACCATAAGCCATTACCTCCCAGCCGTTTGCTGATCGCATTGGCAGACAGCAGCATCACCATTGCAACGAGCGCTTCGAATAATCCTACTGCGGCTGCATAACTGTAATTGGATTCAAGCAGTCCTTTGCGGTATACATACGTTGAAAATACGTCTGCAACGTCATAGGTCATCGGATTATAGAGCAGCAGCACTTTCTCGTAACCGACGCGAATCATGGAGCCCGTTTTCAAGATGAACATGATAAGCATCGTGGGAAACAATCCAGGAAGCGTAATATGGCGGATCGTATGGAAACGACTGGCACCGTCCACCTTGGCCGCTTCATAAAGCGTAGGACTGATCCCCGCAATGGCTGCCAGATAAATGATGGATTCATACCCTGCGTTCGCCCATATTTCCGAAATGACATAGATCGGACGGAACCAGCCCGGATCTACGAGAAAGTATTTTTTCTCAAAACCAAGTGCAGCCAGCATTTGATTCAAAATACCATGGTTTGGCGAGAGAAAATCGATAATCATGCTGCTGATAATGACCACAGACAAAAAGGCCGGCAAATAACTGAAGGTTTGAACAGATTTTTTAAACCATTGGGTTCTGACTTCGTTCAACAGAAGGGCAAGCATGATGGGAAAGGGAAAGCCGAAAATAAGCGTATATAATCCCAAGAGCAGCGTGTTCCGGAAAAGCAGCCAAAAATCTTGGTTCGTAAAAAACGTGATGAAATGCTCCAGTCCCACCCATTCACTGCCAAGCACTCCTGTAAACACACTGTAGTCTTTGAAGGCAATAATCAATCCATATAGGGGCCCGTAACGAAAGATGACATAAAATAGGATGCAAGGAAGAAACAGCAGAAGCAGCTGCCTGTCGCGCTTAATATGATTCCACGTCTGTTTAAGCCGACCTCTGAAGCTCTTCTTTGGCACTTCTTTATGGTAAGCTGCCGAATGTTCCGTGCCGATGTCTGCCATAAGATTATCGCCTCCAATACCTTTTTCCCTAAGGAGGAAACGTTCCAAGCATCGCCCCCTCCAGTTCAATCATGTCTTAAGATCGTTTATTTGGATTCGTCATATCTTTTTTGAGCTTCATTATAGATTGCCATCAGTTCCTCCACACCGCCTTTGCTGATCTGGCCTCTGAAATTCTCCCACTCGGCATCTCCGTAGCCGGCGTCAAGAATATATTTGGAGTTGAATTCTTCAGCTGATTTTTGCAGTGATGTCTGCAGCTCGGCAATCTTGGAAGTTTCGTCGTCCGTAAAATTAAGTATCGGATCAAGGGGCTCGAAACGATCCTCATTCACGATTTTATCCTGCGCCTCCTGCTCTTTCTCCGAGAAGCGATAATAGATGCTTCGATGGTCCGGTTTTAGGTAAGCTCCTTCGAGCCACATGGCATAACGATCCTCGAGCACGGTTATATCCACAAGGGGAAGATCCTTTAGTTCCGGGTACACCGGATATCCGTCCTCGCCCCATTCGAAGTTCACCGTTTCCACTCCGATCGTCATTAACTCGCTCCCGGATGGGCTGGTGAGATAATCGAGCAGTTTAAGCGAGGTTTCTGTATTTTTGTTCTTGGCAACGGCAACGCTGAAATCTGAAACCTCGGGCAGGGTTCTGATATTTCCGGTCGGTCCCACGGGATTGGCATACCTGAGGTCATAGTCTGGATTTTGCTCTTTGATCTGGTTGTAAAAGAGATCAAGGCGTCCAATCCAGTCAAACGTGACAAACGATTGGTCTGTCGTCATCTTGGTCGTCCAGGAATCCTGCGTATCCGTCAAAAATTCGGGATCAAGCAGTTTTTCGTTGTACAGCTTCTTCATGAAATCAAGCATGTCCTTATGCTCCTGCTGTACTGCGGCGTACTTCCATGTACCGTCTTTTTCATCGTAATAGGCAGGGTACTGATCCGTATTGCCGAGTCCCCAGCCGAAGGCCCAATCTCTGAAGATATTAGCCAAGCTCTTGGATACATAGGGGTAAGAATCGGGATAAGCTTCTTTTACTTTTTTCAGAGCTTCATAAAACTCGTTTGTATTCGTCCATTCCTTGATACCAAGCTCATCGAAAATATCCTTCCTGAACATGAATCCGTGATTGACTTTGCGATTGAGATTATAGATAGGCCAAGTATATATATTGCCGGCTTCATCGCCGAAAGATTTGATGACCCAGTCGTTTTCTTCCATATATAGCTTTTTGAAGTTAGGGAGCTGATCTGCGTATTCATTGATGGCAACGACACCGTTTTGTTTGCCGATTTTCTTGAGTTCGGCCGGTTTTAGCCCTGTAAAAATGTCCGGCAGCTTACCGGATGCCACAATGACTTTTAATTTATCCTGGTAGGTTTGTGGGGAGTACGTTTGGAAGTTCACTTTAATACCGGTCCGTTTTTCAAGCTCTTGGACAACCAGTTTGCTCGGACCAAGGTCTTTTGCATTGCTTGGCAGCATGTACGTGATGGTCGTCGGCTCATCCACAAGAGGCAAAGTGAGGCCCCCTGTATCACCGTACTGTCCGGGTTCCTGGGGTGGTAGGGCAGTCGAACCGCCTTTGTCTGTACCGCTGCTGCATGCGGCAAGGATTGAGGTCAACAGTGTGATCGCAAGTAGTATGGAAATCCTCTTTTTCAGCTTCATCAAACATTCCTCCTTCAGATAGGTGGATCTGATTCACTAGAGCAAGGAGTTAAGCACGTATAAGGTTTGATCACATTTCCATGAGGATGGTGCATTTTTGTAGACGACTTTGCTCTGCGCACTCCAAAAACCGGATAACTTCCAGCGTTTCAGAAGGATGCACGGTGCGCACGCCGTTTTTGAGCCAATTCATGACCGACTTCAGGAGCTCTTTGTAGCTCGGTTCAAGCGAGATATGCTGGTTAGCGTTTCTGGTGTGCAGCGTTATTCCAAAGTTCTCTGGGCCATTTCGGATTCCGCGGATCATCCCCATCCTCCCCTCCTTCCAGGTTCCAGTAATGAGATCGCCATGATCGGTAGAGAATGCGGTCACTTCCCTGCATCCAGGGCCCATGACTTGAAAGAGTAGTTCTGCCGAATGGATGCCGTACCAAAAATAATGTCCCTGCGTAGATTCGATGTGCATCGGGCCGTACACGTCCGCCCCCAAGATGTCTCCTCTTGGGCATTCAGGCAGGGCTTCGGCATAACGCAAGCTTGAAGCACTCATTAACGGGATTTGAAACTCTTCTGCAAGTCTGATGATTTCACCTGCGTCTGCTGAAGACAAAGCAAAAGGTTTATCGATAAATACGGGTTTACGGTAAGAACAGATCGTCTTGAACTGATTCAGATGTATCCTTCCGTCGGCACTCAAGATAAGGATGGCATCGGTGTTTTCTGCAACCTGCTGCATTGTGGGCATCAGTCTCACTCCGTATTCTTCCGTCATCCGGCCGGCAAAAGTGTTAACACGGGTGATGCTGAGTGGAAAATCCGGAGATCCGCCCGCATATGCAGCCGTCACAGTCACATCTGCAAAAAGAGTCTCCTGACTTTCGTGAAGAATACGGGTGAATGCCAGGGCATGAGAACTGTCAAGGCCAATGATTCCGATATTCATGACTGGGAAAGTGCAGCAACCCTAAGCCAATCATCCAGATGCTGCTTCACAAAATCATCATCATTCAGGTGAGGATACTGGCGGTATACCCGATCAATTTCCTCTTTTTGCCCGTCGGATAAGGTCTCCTGCGGATTCAAGCACCAAATTCCTCTCATGAGACCCTGCCTTCGAAGAACCTCGTGTATCCCCGGTATACAGCCAGCAAACTGATGTGCAGGATCAAAAAAAGCGGCATTGGCATCTGTAATCTCCACGTTTCGCGTGAGCAAGTCCCGTGACAACGGTGATCCCTTGGGCTTGCGGAGACGTTTCACTTCTTCCAGCAGCTGGACCGCTTGATGTGTCCAGACAGCGAAGTGACCCAGCAGCCCGCCAACGATTTCTTTTTCCATGGTGCCTTCTTCCGTTTCGAACCGAAAAGTTGTAAGTAGATCCATCAGAATGTTGTCATCGTTCCCTGTGTATAATGCAATTTCATTGCGGCGGCTTGAGCAGCAAACCGCTCGGACAACATCAATCGTTTGATATCGGTTAAAAGGAGCTATTTTGATGGCGATGACATTATCAATTTCAGCAAAGGCCTGCCAAAAATCAAAGCTCAGCCAGCGGCCACCAACAGAAGGCTGAAGATAAAATCCGATGACCGGCATCATTTCGGCTATCTTTTCCGTATGCCGAAGTAGGTCCTGCTCACTCCAATCATGAAGTCCACCCATACTCAGCAGCACCGCATCATATCCGAGGGCTTTACTAATCCGGGCTTCTTCCGTCGCCTGTTCACTATCCCCGCAAACGCCTGCCACCTTGATGAAGGGCCGCTGCAGATGAGCTTGCTCCGTTTCCTCTGCGGCCAAGCGGAGCACACGTTCATAGAGGTTAACTTTGGGATCTCGAATCTCAAATTGGGTGGAATGCACACCAACTGCAATTCCGCCAGCTCCTGAAGCGATGTAGTACTTGGTCAGCACCCGCTGATAGACTTCATCCAGCTCTCTGCGTTCATTCAAAGCAAGCGGATGAGCGGGGATGACCAACCCTTCATGGAATGCAGCTGCCAGTTCCGGTGTAAGTGAAGCTTGTTTTTTGTGCATTCAGAACCTCCCCTTCCTCTCCGTAAAGTGGGTTGGTTTGTTCCACGTAGGTCCGCCGGATTCAACCCATTCGGCAATGAAATCAATCATCTCCAGCAAGCCTACTCTCGGATAACCGAATTCGCGAAACGCCTTAGCTGCATTGCTGAGCAGAGCCGTTTCGGATTCGCTTCCCTCAAATGATGCGGGAAGACCAAATCTTCGGGCAAACTGCTGCGCTGCCCAGCGAACGGACATGGTTTCAGGTCCGGTCACATTCAAAATTTCGGGAGGACTTTGGCACTTAAGCAGGCTCCTTAAGGCAATCTCATTGGCATCTCCCTGCCATATCACATTGGCATGCCCCATCGTAAGTGATACTGACTTGCCTTCATGGACCTTTTGGGCAATTTCGAGCAGCACCCCATAGCGTAAATCAATGGCATAGTTCAAGCGGTACAGGAGCATCGGCGTGCCATACTTATGAGAGAAGTATTCAAACATTCGCTCTCTCCCCAGAGTAGATTGTGCATATTCACCGAGAGGTTCAGGGGGTACTGATTCATCTACTCCGCCGAGAGCCACCGGAGAAAAGGGATACACGTTCCCGGATGAAAAAACGACGATACGCGAATCTTTATACTTTTCTGCCACTCTTCCCGGCAAATACGTATTCATTGCCCATGTATAATACTCTCTGCCCGTTGTACCAAACTTGTTGCCAGCCATATATATGATGTTGTCCGCTGCAGGCAGCTGCATGAACTCTTGGTCGTCCAAAAGATTGCAGGAAATCGTCTTCACCCCAGCGCTTTCAAGATCGTTCTTTACCTCCTGATCCTGAAACCGGGATACAGCAGTCACCTTCTTGTTCATTCCTCCCGCTCTGATGGCTTGTGCGGCCAATCTCGCAAGACTTGGGCCCATCTTCCCGCCTGCGCCCAGGATAAGAAGATCCCCGTCCACTTTATGTAAGTCATTGATTAGCCGATCTGATGCCTCCGAAAGCTTTGCTTCCAATTCAGCCACGGTCTTCATCCGAATACGGTCACCTCTCCCTGTTAACTTTCATAGTTGGATCATATGTGGTTCTTATTTTCAATAAGAAATTAGCATACGGCACGTTTTCTGTCAACTGGTTCTTTTGTAGTTCATATAAAACAAAAAAGCACTACCTGATGGCAGTGCCTTTTTAAAGCTTTTATTCGTATTTTATAACTTGAGACTTTTAGACGGAAGCAACACTTCAGAAAGTCCCTCTTCATCCATTAAATAAGACATGTACTGCTTCAGGCTTTCTCCGAAACGAATCTGAGTTTGCATGGAAATGGATAGATCCCGATACGTCATGTATTTCGAACTATAGTCACGGTGAAGCTCCAACCTGGACGGTTTGTTTTTAAGCTCCACTGAACATGTTTCCGTTATATATCTGCTTGCAGGTAGACTATAGGTCTGCTGCCTAATATAGGTCTGTGCCTCATCTGAATGGAGATAATTCACTAAGCAGGCAGCGGTGTCCTTTTGGCTCGATTCTGCACTGAGAGCAATGGCCGTTGAGAGAAGAAGTGTCCTATCATTCTTAAAATGTGGTAACTGTGCGATATCAAAGGAAAAGTCCGCATTTTTGAGCTCATTCAGCATGTAATATGTGGTTAGCATGACGGATATCTTCTGCTCCTTAAACAACTTCTCGGCTTCAAACTCACCTTGTGCCAAGGCAAGCGGAAATATGCCTTCCTCTGTCACAAGATCCCTCAGCCATCTTAATCCTTCTGTAGGAAAGCTAGTTCCGCTCTGAGCTGGACTGGGATCCGTCGAAGATAGATCGTCCTCATTTTGCATCCAAAAAATCGGCCACCGATTCATGGAAAATAACTGAAAAGCGATACTGTAGCGATGTGGCGCCTTAAGTTCTCTGAGCAGCGCCGCCAGTTCATCCCAGCTCCAGCTGCTATTGGGTTCACCCAGTCTCTTCTCTCTCAGATGCTCCTTGTTGTAACACAAAATAACAGGTGAATAGATGAAAGGCTGTGCTGCCAAAACACCTGATTCCTTCTCAAAATAAGTTGTAAGAAAAGGGTAAATTGTATCGTCTCGATCCTGGTCGACCAGCAAATCAAGGTATTTTTTTTCTTGGAATTGGTACATATCCTGCAAGTTGATGGTTAACGCATCGACAATTCCTAGTTTGACAAGATTGGCGATACTGTCTGAATTCATATAAGGAAGCTCAATGGTCTCCACATGAATATGTGGGTGTTTCTCGTGGAATCGCTTAATAAGTTCCTCCATCCCTGCTTCTTTATAAAGTGAGGGATATACACCAAAACGAATGGTTTCCCTCGAAGCAGGCTTTGCCACCTGCGTGCCCACCCTGGGGATTTTAACGATCAATCCCTCCTGTACAAGCTCATCCAGTACATATCTTACGGAGTTTTTACTTAAATTGTACTGTTCTGTTAGTGCCAACTCAGAAGGCAGAAATTCTCCCGGGCTGTAAGAGCCGGAGTTAATTTTTTGCTTCAGGTCGGCAGACATATGTCTGGTTCTGGTCTGAAAAGTATGACGATCTATTTTCGCCATGGGCCGTTCCACCTATCCTCTTCATCTTTTTTTATATTTTACCTATATTTTCATTGTATTTCCTGATTATTGTTTTTATTATACCAGATATGAACCAGATTTACACACAGTAAGTAAATGAATTCACAACCCAATCACTCCAAGTTTCTTGGAAACAAGTAAAATCCGGAACGGATTGTCCCGGATTTCCTTGAGATTAACTCTGCTGCCCATGAGTTTTATCCCTATATGCTTAACATAATTCCAAGTGAATTCGTGCTCCCTGGTGGTTAGGCTCCAGCTGTAACGCTTCATTAAATCGTTTTTTGGCCTCTTCTTTGTCCCCAAGACCCAGTAATCCAAGGCCCAGCATAAACAAGCAGTGGGTTTGATTCCGCTTATTCAAATCATCCTCAAATACCAGAAAATCGGGTAAGGATACAGCAAAGTAATCGATTTGCACATCATCAAACAGATGCCTTTCTGCGTAATCGATGAGCTTGTTAAATCGGCGCTTTGCTTCTTTCGAATTGTTCAATCGACCCCACGCAAGACCTTGATAGAATATCATCTCTGGTGGCTGATCATTGTAATACATCGCACTCGCTGGTTCCTCCAACCCCTCCGAAGCGAGTTTCCAATGATAAACAGCCTCTTCTAGCTGTCCGAGTCCCTGATAGGCCATGCCCAGCTCATAATGAATATTGTTCTCTTGCGCGCCTTCAAGTTTGCCTTCACCCAGATTCTCCGGATATTGAAGCGCCCGTTGAAGCAATAAAATGGCATCTTGATAGGATTGACGCGCATTCTCCCGCTTGGCAAGCTCAACGAGAGCAAGTGTATATTGTCCAGTTGCTTTTCCCTCTCCGCCTTCCCAAGGATGGAAACGGTGACTTAATAATAAAGACAGTGCTTCATGATGTTTGCCTAGCGTATTCAGCAGCGTAATATATTCGAGATAGAGGTCGTCACGATGTTCGACCAGATGCATATGTTCCTGGAGCTTCGTTAATCGTTCCTGTGCTGAAACGCCCGTTTTCTTAAGCAGCTGATCGAGCTCGTAAAAAACTCGGGCATCATCCTTGTCACATGCAAACGCCTGATGAAGCGATTGCAATGAAGCCTCTGCATCATGACGTTTGTTATAATAGGCCAGCGCAAGATTACGGTGAGCCGTGGCGAATTGTTGTTCAAGGCCAATGGAGATCTCCCAGTGATGTATGGCCTCTTCTGCTCGTTTTTTATCATAATAAAAGTTACCTAAATAATAATGGGCCTTACTGTCAGTTGGATTTTTATGGACTGTATGAAGCAATACACTTAGATCAAACAGGCTGTTCGGGAAACAGTAATCCGGCGCAGCAGTCCCTCCAAGCTGACGTTCATGTTCTGCTTTATCAGTGAGTCCCATCTTGTCATAGACATAGGCAAGTGTGTAATGAGCCATAGGATACGTCATTCCGCTCTGTATGGAGCAAATTTCTTCTAACAGATAGGATGCTTCCTCATAGAAGCCGGTTCCTGCATAATCCCAAGCCAGGTTCAAGTAATTATGTGCGTCATCTCTCAACAACCGGCGGAGTTCCGATTTCACCACATGAGCATCTTCGCTTTTCCCCATGGCTTCGAGATTCATGAATTTCTCATATCGGGCACCAAAATCTGCAATGTCCATCATCAGCGTTTCGTCTGCAAACGCAATAGCCTCCTCATAACGACCCAACTTGCGAAGCAGCGCCGTTTTTACGAGCCTTGATTTGTAGTTTCTTGTATTGCGAATCAATGCACGTTCTACCAGATCCAGTGCTTCTATATATGCCCCCTGCTCGGAAGCAATCTGGCTCAATGCGTAGTAGCCACTATCCTGATATGCTGCAGACCACACTGCCTTATAAAAGGCTTTGAAAGCCTCTTCATTTCGTTCCTGAAGCCGGAGCGTCAAGCCAAGTTGATAATAAGCTTCACTGTCATATGGATTCGGATTTCGCCAGGTCAATGACTCAATTGCCTTACGGAAATGCGTTTCCGCTTTCTCCAAATACCCTCTTCGAAGCAGCAGTGTACCATAAGCAATGTTGAGACGAATGTCAGAAGCATCTCTTCTTAATCCTTCTTCGTAATAGCTTTCCGGTTCAAACGTAGCGTGCCTGTACTGCTCCAAATGAAGACCGGCAAGATACAACTGTTCTGTACTCTTGAGTTCTTCTGGAAGAGGAAGCGGTTTGGCGGCATCCGGAATCTGTTCGATGGATGGTTTCGCTGGCTTGTAGCTGATGAGCAGATTTTGCTTGGCATCTCGTACTGTCACAAGCAAGTCATGCGGTTGATCTTCATCGTCCAACGTAATGATGGTTTTATAGGTTGATTCTGGAGAAAGGGTGGCAACATCATTGACATAGGTCCGCTTACATCCCTTCAATGTTATGGTTGCTCCTTCAAAGACCGATGTAGCATAGGCCATAACCGTCGCCACTCGGAGCTGCTCATCCACTTCTAAATTTACTGCTGCGTTCACGGAAGCATTTTTGACAACTCCAATGTTTTTGTATGGCATGAAATATTGGGTGAACGCCTTTTCTTCATACGGCTGGAGCCAGGTAAAATCGGGTTGGTTATCGGTGAACACACCTGTCATCAATTCGATATAAGGTCCATCTTCATCCGTCAGGCTTCGGTCCCAGGCTTGGCCGAACTCCCCGTTGCCCCACGTCCACTGCTTCTTGCCTGGGGAGACATGATGATTGGCTACATGCAGCAATCCCGCTTGCACGCTATGGTCGTAACCGCCTACAAAATTATAGTCGGATTTATATGCCATATAAGAAGTCGGGACCGGGATATTTTTATACCTGGAGATATCGACGCCTTCGGAATAATCCATTTTGTAATAAGTGCCTGTAGCGATCGGGAATTTGGATACATCCCTTTTTCCGTGATCAAAGACTGCTGTAACATCAGGTGGAAATACGGTCTGTGTATGATCATTGACAGCCACGGCCGGGTTGGCCCACCACAAAAAGGTTTGCGGCTCGGAGGTCCGGTTATACATTTGCGCCGTGATTTCGATATAGGCCTTACCTGGATGCAAGGTGAAACCTGTAGTTACTTTTGTGCCGTACATGCGATCAATCTCGCTAACCCAAACGGTTGCGCTGCCGTCTTCTTTCTCGGTTACCGTGTGCTGCACTGGTCCAAACGTATTTGGTCGATGATGCTGCGGCCAGTTAAATTCGATACCTCCTGAGATCCATGGGCCAGCAAGCCCAACGAGAGCCGGTTTAATAACACGATTGTAATACACGAAATCATAGTTGTTCGTTTTATCTAATGCACGGTAGATTCGTCCACCGATTTCAGGCATAATTTCGACGCGAACGTATTCGTTTTCAAGAATGGCCATGCAGTAGGATTTGGATTCTTTCTCATCCAGAATTTTATCGATGACCGGATGCGGGTAGACTCGTCCGGAACTCCCCTGGTACACGCGCTTCTCCAGAAACATGGGATTCTTGTCAGGTTTGCCCGTTCCGTAAGTGGGAATTTCAACCTGTTCCTCCCAGACTCGAACCTGATTGGAAACAGCTGATGACTCTTTTGTACTCATATCGAGATCCTCCTTTGTGTTATACATTTAATGTAATGCCACTCCCCCTTTTATACAATTAACGAAAGTCGGTAGTTGATGGATTATATTCTTAAACTTGATTTCAATAATGACCCTCTCATCAAGGGGTATTATGATAATATTAAATCATATTCTTAAATAAGGGGGTTTTTATGACAGAGGCGAACTTGAACATGAAGCCAGATGGATTTGAAGAAGAGAAGATTTTTATCCAACCTGAATTTATGCTCAAAGAATTACAAAATCATGCATTAACAAGACATTTCCATGTGAGCGATATCGGTTTTTTTCCTGATGCAAAATTTCATTACAGAGAAAGGCCCAAAGGTTGTCCAACTCATATTCTCATATACTGCGTCAAAGGCGAAGGTTGGGTGGAGACCCACAGATCTGTTCAAATTCAACCGAGGCAGCTTATCGTTATCCCAGCGGAAACCCCACATCGATATGGTGCATCGAATGAAAATCCATGGACCATTTATTGGATGCACCTTACAGGGACAGACGCAGAATCGCTAATTCAAACATACTCCTTAGATAACGGACCACTCCCTTTAACATTAAACTTGCACGCAAGGTGGCTCGAGGATGTTGAACAATGTTATGGCATGTTGTCAGATAAACCTTACGCCATGAACAATCAGATCTATGTATCACAATGTATTAGGCACCTCATTAATCAAGTGGGTTTTAGTTTGATGCACTCGCTTCAAGATCGTAAAAGTGAACGTTATTTGGAACAGGCCGTGCAATATATGACGGATCGGATGACGGAGTCCCTTTCGCTCCCGAATTTGGCAAGTCATTTAGGACTGTCCAAGCAACATTTGATTTACTTGTTCAACAAGGAAACGGGCGTGCCCCCGATTGAGTTTTATCTCAGACTGAAGATGCAGCGAGCTGGACAAATGTTAGCCTTATCGGATAAAAGCGTAAAAGAAATAGCCGGATCTGTTGGCATCAAAGATCCCTATTACTTCTCAAGGTTGTTCAAAAAAATAATGGGATGCTCCCCGACCGAATATCGGAGCATCCCAAAAGGTTGACCTAATATATAAGAAATGAGATCGCCAATTATGGAACCAGATGATCTGTTAAATGACCGGCATAACTGCGTAATGAACCCCTTATGACCGAAAAGCCGGTCGGTCTTTGAACCTCGAATAGGATATCATCCCACCTATTTTGAGGTATGTCTGCGAAGTGCAAAACACATTGCTCTCCAGGCTCTAAATCCGGAATCTCTTTTGCATACCAAATATCGAGTGAATCTATAAGTTTTAACGTATAGCCAGCTACCTTATAAGACGGGATATCATTTGAAGTATATATCGTTACGGCTACTCTACCCACTTTACTATCGAGATTTACAGATGCATGAATCGGAGAGGCCAATTGACGTAAGGCTTCATAGGATGGCTTGGGCGTGCCATCCAGATACATGGAGCCGTGCACACGTTGGCGCAGCATGCCTTCACCTGCTTCGCCCATCTGTGTCCGATAATCGTTCAGACTGAAATATATGAGAGCAGCAATCCCAGGATGTTTCCGGTATTCCATTGTGTTGTCTGTGAGGATTTGCTTCCGTCGTTCGTCACCACCCTCATAAGCAGGCTCACATAGTCCATATTCAGCAACGATCACAGGTTTATTCGGATACGTCTCTGTAATGTCTTTAATGACTGCTGGCCGATCTAAATCGCCATGCCAAGTTCCAATATAATCATTCCACATAATGACATCACCTACGCCGGTAGCATCCATAGAGGGATTTTCATGAACCGTATTGGAAACGTAGTTAATTAATCTGGTGTCATCCAGATCGTGGACAAGTGTTTTGAGTTGTTCAAAATAACGGACCGTTACGGGAGATTGCCCATTGACCTCGTTGCCTAATCCCCAGGCATAAATACAGGGATGATTGTAATGTCGATTAATCATTTCGCGGGCATGCTGCAAGGACGTTCGAAGCCAGTCGTCGTCTGGATCATGCGGCGTCTGCCAGTGCGGAATCTCTTCCTGTACCAATAGACCGTTACGGTCACACCATTCCAGCAACTTGCTATCTTGCTGCCAATGGAAACGCGTAATAACGCAGTTGGCCTCTTTCATATGTCGGAGCATCTCCGCCAGTTCGCACGTCGTTTCAGCCATGCCTCGATCCGGGTGTGATCCAGGCATCCATTCCACCCCCATAAGACGAACCGGCTCTCGGTTAAGAAGCAATGTATTGCCTTCTGAGCGAATTTCCCTGAATCCAACCTCAACGGATACTTCATCCGAGATCATATCTCCCACATACAGAGCAAGATTCACCTTGTATACGTGAGGATGGTCAAAATGCCACAACTTGAGGCTATTCACCTTGATATCCTTGAAGCGCAAACCGCCTGCATGACTCAACATCTCCCATGTATTCGCAATGGTTGTACCATCGTCACACGTAACGCTCACACAAAGCTTCAAAGCTTGATTTTTTATCCCGCTATTTTGCTCCCACAAGTGAATTTCGCCGGATAATAAACCATACGGGGAATCAGGTGCTTCACCATCTTCGTCAAAGACAGGAACGGCCTGGATTTTAGTGTAATCTATCGCTGTGGAACCGCTCACAATAAGGGATACGCCGCGTATAATTCCGCCGTCGTCGGCCCAATCAAAGCTATTGCCTACCGGCAGAGCTGTTTGACTATTCTCATTATTGGCCGAAACTACAATCCTGTTGTGTTTTCCGTAAACAACATGGCTCATGATTGCTAAAACAAACGAGGTGTAGCCTGAGTCGGCATGTTCCCCCACTTTTTGTCCATTAACCCAAACGACTGCATCACGATATACCGCATCGAACTGCAGGCGCAGCAGCTTGCCTTCCCATTCAGCCGGTGCAAAAAAGGTGCAGCTATACCAGCCGGTGCCGCGAAATTCCTGCAATCCATTTTGCACATTCCATGTGTGCGGTATACGGATCTGTTCTCCTTGAGGAGGGCCATCCTCATACCATTTTTGCTCCAATCCTTCACTCTTCGTATCTGCCTGAAAAATCCATGATTCTTCCATTGGAATGCTTAATCGGGCGCTCATGTAAGTTCCTCTCTTTCACACAATTTGTGCTTTATTATAGAGAAGCGGCTCGCCCAAAGCCATTCAGCATCTTCTGATTTCATGGACAATATGCTGGAGTTTTTCAGATTCACCCCAAAAATCATTTTTACGCCTACGAAAAGCTGATTATGCAACACGTTTCCAAGCGAGCTTGAGTATATAGTGACAGGTTACCGTCATCTAGAATCGTTAATAACAAATGCCTACCCGTGTCTTGATATAAGAGTCGTCTTTAACTTGATTGTAGGTGAATTCTGCTGTATCACTTACGGATATCTCCGTGCCGCCTTCAGGCAGAACGTCACGCTCTACTCGGTATACGCCTTTATGTTCTCCATCCGGTAAATACGTCGGACACACTATCGTCCATTCCAATGTAGATTCTTGAAGCAGCGAGTACACTCGATGATGTTCCTCAGCAGCACGGGTGGATTTACGCCTCGATTCACTGGATTGATATCGTAGAATACTCGGAGAAAGTCTGCTTTGCAGAATACCCGCTGTGCCTACAGTAATGATTCGTTTTATCCCTTCTTCATACATTGCATCAATGATCAACGGTATACTTTCGGATAGTGTATTGGTCCCATCCGTGTTTAGAGCACTAATAACGACATCGGCTCCATGGATAGCACGCTTAATATCTTCCTGATTCAATACATTGCCTTGAATGATTGTTAAATTTTCATCATTTACCTGGCACTTTTCGGATTGACGAACCAATACAGTTACATGATGCTGTTCCTTAAGTGCCTTGGCAACGATCTGACTGCCTACTCGTCCAGTTGCACCCAATACTAGAATTTGCATAAAAAATTCATCCACCCCTTAATCTACTCTTTTAATAAACAACCGAATCACGGTGAACAGTATGGCAACATGATATAAGAATCCAATGCTAAAATAAACAAACGAAGCGAAAGTATGACCCGATGTCCCTGTTGAAAAAACCAATGCAGGCCAATAGGTTGGAATCCACACACCTACCCACAACCACACATCTGGTACGAAAAAAACGACAATTGGACCAGCGAGGAATAATAGCGCTCCTATCTTATATAAAGCTAACCCCTCTACTTTATTGGCTGCAAAAGCGGCTACCAAAAGTGCAAACCATGGTGCTTCCAAAGCCAACAACATTAACACAAACCCGATCTCCCAATAAAACTCCGTTAACCCTACAGATAAGATAAACATCGTTGTTAGCAGAGCGCTTAAAATTGTAGGTAAAGTTAACCTGTAGGAAATATAGCCTCTTTTCATGAGCGGAGTTACTGCATAATAGGAGATGACATTCTCATCTCGTTCATCCAGCATTAA
Organism: Paenibacillus sp. 7516; assembly: GCF_002272715.1. Taxonomy (NCBI): domain Bacteria; kingdom Bacillati; phylum Bacillota; class Bacilli; order Caryophanales; family Paenibacillaceae; genus Paenibacillus; species Paenibacillus sp. 7516. The sequence goes on along the minus strand of NZ_NPBI01000004.1, from coordinate 8,395 downwards.
TAAACCTGTCATCATACCTAACAGCATGGGGATCGTTACAATAAGGAGAACTGCAGCAAAGTGTCCGTATACGGTCAGGTCAAAAGAGTAACTTGCCTCCAGCCACTGAGCTGCCATTGGAAATCCAAATCGAGTAAGCAAGATCAACAGTATCGGTCCCAAAAAACCAGCCATCAAGACCGGATCATTCCCTGCATGACGAATATCATTCATCAAAAGGACTCGGAATCGGTTCAATTTCCAGTCCTCCTCTCCCCTTTTCTTCCAAGAACATATTTCTTGAAAGAATGATCGGCCCAATTATACATTACGTAATTCCAGATGAGCAGAATAAACAGAGCGTATATAACCTCTCTCGCCGATAAGACAGAGAAAGCGGAACCTAAAAGAACTAATGTGCCTTCTGTTGGAAGAAGATAAAACAATCCAGAATTCCATAGCTCGAAAAAACCAAGCAAGGGAAGTAGTAAAGGAAGCGCAAAAACCTGTGACATCAGGATAAACCCGTTAATCGTTTGGTAACGAACGACTACCCCGATGGATAATAGTGTCATAAGACTCGAAGTTAACACCACACCAACTGAGAATAAAAGAGGAGACTGTGGAATTCCGCTGGATGTTAAATGAATTACCCAAGCTGCAGTTAGAGACAGAACCGATAATGAAGCCACTTTTGCTAACAGATAATCACGAGTACGGAGCGGCGTAACAAAAAGGGGATGATGAATTCCCTGGTCTCGCTCCAGAAGCAATATACCTCCAGCCAAGATCAACCCGAGTGCACTAGGATCACTAAACGTTAACAGAATGATGGCCTTTTCTAAATAATCGTTTGAAATAAAGTTCAGCAGTGTCCAGTAACATGCACAAACCATGGCATACACGATATAAAATCCATGACGCCACTGAAATTTGATGTCAAAGGCAAAAGCGGATAGGAATTTCATGTAAGCTCTCTCCCTGTAACTTCGATAAATATTTGCTCCAATGAAGCCTCCTGAGAATGGATGGTTTCAATCGTATGGGTTTTCAAGAGACTCAGAAATGAATCATTTTCGCCAAGTCCATGTTGGGGAAAAACGGCATGAACCAATTGCCCTTCTTTACGATACTCAATTTTAATTCGCTGTTGTCCCTGACGAAGCTTTAGCTCCCGAGGGGAATCGATCAGTTTGATTTGTCCATCGACGATAAAAGCTACCCGGTCACAAATATCCTCTGCGGCTTGCATGTTATGTGTTGTAATAAGAACCGTTTTGCCTTCATTCTTTTTTTCCAGGATCAGATCTTTCATCAGTTTGGCATTTACCGGGTCCAAACCTGAGGTTGGTTCGTCCAGAAAGAGAATATCCGGGTCATTCAGCAGGGCCCGACAAAAATTCAAACGCATCTTCATGCCTTTGGATAACTGGGATACCCGCAGATTTGTCGCTTTCTCCAAACCGACTTGTTCCAGCAGCCTTTTTGGATCTACCGTTTTCCCTGTATACAGCGATCGGAAGAGATTTAAATTTTCCAACACGGTAAACTTCGAGTAGAAGTTCGGAAATTCAAATGCGACTCCAATCCGCTCATAATAGTCAGGCCCGGTATCCTTGAGTTCTAAGTGCGCCACTTGTACAGTACCTTGATATCCCTTAAGTACACCAATCAATATTTTTTGCGTTGTACTTTTGCCAGCTCCTGAAGGACCCAGAAAGCCAAAGATTTCACCTTTTGGAATATGGAAATCCATGCTTCGAATCGTAGGCTCCCTTAGTCCCGGATAAGTAAAAGTAAGATTCCGTACATCGATCATAAAAAGTCCTCCCGTATCGATTCCTATAATAAACGTATAATCTTTCGAAACGCCATTCCATCAGGACTCTCTCAAGACAGAAGATGCTCTTCTGTCCGACCTTCAAATACAAACCTCCTCTATAATGAGTATTAACATCTCTGTAAAGGGAAAAAAAGACAAAAAGAGCCCGCAGTGTGCAGGCTCCTCCAAGTAAAACCATTTTTAATTTTCCATTTAATTTCTGCTCTTAAGTTACCACGACCCAGATCATTTTGACAACATAAAAATATAATTTACTTCGTTCATTATTTCTATGACTTCACACTTCAGAAAATACCAAGTTTTCACTTAATCATTGGATACACCAAGCGCTTTGTTCCGTTCCTTAAATCTCTCGTTATGTGACGATACATAAGCCATTCTCGGCGCCTCGGGATCGAAATACCGTTTGGCGCTGTTAAGTGCTAAGGCGGCATCCGTCAATGCCTCTGCAATCAGGTTGAGCTTGCTTTCATAATTGGCGAAGTCACCAGCCCCGAAGATCCCCGGCAAGTTCGTCTCTAGTTTCGGGCTGACAAATATGCTATGGTCGGATCGAACGTCTTCGCCTGCTCCGCCAATTGGGCGATTAATTTCTCGTATAGGATCGGTGTAACCCCTCCAACATCCCAGATCATCTTCTCGGGATAAATAAGCATTCGCCCGCCCAGCTCGTCTTTCGCTTCGATGAGCTTTGTCTTTAAATCACTCACTCCACTATAAAAAGCAGTATACATCCCCGCATGATGAATATCTCCACCGCGATCAATATACGCAGACCACTTCGGAAAGACCTCCTTGAAAAATTCATTTCCCACATCGGTTAAATCAGAGCTTAGCAATACCAGGTCTTCTCTGAGCGAGCCATCCTCATGGAAAGGATCTATAACGATTAACTGGTGTTCTACTAAAAAATTCACTAACACATAAATTACTAGTCAAATTAGGAGAAATTCAGAGGCCAAAGAACCAACTCTCACTCAGCCCTGCTGATCCTAACACTCGAGATATACGACTAGTTTTGCTACATCATTCGAGTTTTTATTCCATTTTTCAACATCCATGTTAAAATCGATATAACTAAATAAACGCTAATAAGGAGTATATTTTTACATGAAAGCTATTCTTATTGACGATGAAGTTTTAGCGTTGTCTTATTTGGAGCTTCAACTACTGAAGATGGAAAATTTCAGTCTTGATATTATCGGTAAATTTACAAACCCATACGATGCCCTGGATATCGTTAAACATGCCAAAGTGGATATCGCGTTTATCGATATAGAGTTACCTGAGATCAATGGTATTGAACTGGCGGAACGATTGTTGGAGTATGACCCTAACCTGATGGTGGTATTTGTTACGGCCTATCAGGAATACGCTGTGGACGCTTTCGAATTAAACGCCATAGATTACATTGTGAAGCCGGTTCGCTTCGATCGGTTGTCCAAAACAATGAATCGGATATTGGGCAAGAGTACCGCCAGATTGGATAACCCTGATCCCCATCAACCCCTCAGGATGACCATGTTTAAACAAGTCATGATTGAGGAGCCACAATCGCCTGGACAATTTACGTTGATGCAATGGAGAACCTTCAGAGCGCAGGAGCTTTTCCTGTATCTTCTTCAGCATAGGGGACAGCTTGTTCGAAAATCATTTATCGTTGACTTATTATGGAGCAATACAGATGTGAACAAGGCCTACTCACAGTTGTATACAACCATTTATCATATTCGCAAAACTCTTACTGCATATGGCAAGAGATTTCAGATTAAGAGTGCAAATGAAGGATACTTATTGGAGCTAGACGATATCATTTTGGACGTATCACTATGGGAAGACTCGATGCAAACCATCGATATCTCAGAGGAGAACCTGGAGCTTCATCTGAAGAAGATAAACAGCTATACGGGTGAGTATTTGCAGGAATACGATTATTGGTGGGCAGAGGCAGAAAGACATAGACTTAAACAATTATGGCTAAACACAGCTCTAAGTGTCGGCAGTTGGTATGAGGATCAGCAGAGATTTGGCGATGCGTTGACTACATACTTGCAGATTCACCGCCTCTATTCAATAGAGGAAAAGTCTTCGTTTGCCTTAATGAAGCTGTATGACAAATTGAACGAGCCACAGAAAACGATGGAATGTTATCAAGAACTCACGACACGACTAAAAGAAGAATACGATATTCTCCCAGGAAACGATATTCAACTATGGTTTAAGGAATGGCAAGAGAAACAACTGCCCTCTTAATCCGCATTTTAAATGTATAGCAAAAAGAGAGGCCTATTTACAAGCCCACTATAACGTATGACAAAGGATTGTTCATATTGCCATCATTCACACCTATTAAGAAAATCATATCCAAACACAGGATGGCTTGGCTCATCCTCATTTACTTAGCAGCTTTAATTGGAGTAAGGTTTTTCTGGTATACGGAGTTCTCCCCTCCTAATCAGCCACATGCAGCCCAGGGAGAACTAGATTTGTCCTACTGGAAATTTACTGATCAACAGACAATCACACTGAACGGGCAATGGAACTTTACCCCGGGTACCTTCATTCATCCAAGCACATCCTTTCGTGATACATCACATTCTGCTCATTTGACAGAGGTTCCCGGTACTTTTAACGATACGAGTCCAGAATCCAATTTCGGAACTTATCGGCTTCAAGTACTTTTGCCTACATCTAATGCGTCTTATGGCATTCATATTCCTGAAATTAAGACTGCTTATCGCTTATATGTTAATGGAAGCCTTTTATACGAATCAGGCCATCCTGATGACAACCCGATTGGAACGACCTCTAAGGTTGTACCTTATACAGGTAACCTTACAGTGGAGCAGTCTACGATGGATATTGTCATTCATGTCAGTAATTTTCACTATCATAATAAAGGTGGCATTATTCAATCCATTAAATTTGGTACTCCATCTGCTATCTTGAATGAAATACATTTTAGCGAAAATATGCAGCTGCTCGTCGGAATTATTTTGCTGCTTCATATGTTATATATCGTTATTCTTCTTTTCGTAGGGCACCGAAAGAAAGAGCTTCTTTATTTTGCCGGAATTATTTTGTTTGCCTTGCTTGTTACGTTAATAGACGATGATAAAATGCTGCTTCAATGGTTACCAATCAACTTCGAATGGGCAGTACGTATGAGGATTATTGGATACTCCGCCCTTTGTTATTGTCTAGTGTTATGTACAAAGCACCTGCTTGGCGTACATAGTTTTAAGAAACTGATTTTTATTTTTTCAATTTTCTTTTACTCCTATGTATTCACAACACTTCTCTTTCCGATCAGTTGGCTGGATTATACCTCTAAGATTCTAGGTATTTTCATGGTCACAGCCATCTTACTCGTACCGATTATATCAAGGCAGGCTGTGAGGGGTGGTCAAGAAGCTGCCACTTCAATATTACTTGCGGGCATTGCCGTATCATTTAATATAGCATTCAGTGGATTGTTCAAGTCATGGTTTAATAAAGACCTGCCGTATTACCCAATTGACTTGATTGTAGCCTTTGTTGTGTTTGCTTCCTTTTGGTTTGTACGTTTCACTAAAACAGCAATACGTGCTGAGAGACAAGCGGAAGCGCTCAAGAAAGTGGACAAACAAAAAGATGAATTTCTCGCGAATACGTCACACGAGCTTCGTAATCCGCTCCATGCAATCATTAATATGGCTCAATCCATCATCATTCGGAGGGGCAGTAAGCTCGATACATCTGATCAAGAAGATTTGCTGCTAATTACCAAAGTTGGCCAACGCATGTCACATCTGCTCGATGACTTGATTGATATTACCCTACTGAAGGATAGCCGGGTTACGTTAGATAAAACAAGTGTCTCTTTACCAGCAGTGGCCAAGGGAGTTGTCCATATGCTGAACTATATGACGGTAGATAAGAACGTGAAGCTGCAGAACGAGATTCCTGATACACTACCTAACGTAGCAGCTGACGAAAACCGACTTACCCAAATTATGTTCAACTTAGTGCACAATGCATTGAAATATACCAAGGAAGGCCGTGTTTCCCTTCGTGCGGAGACGCTGAATGAAGCTGTTTATGTCCATATTATAGATACGGGTATTGGAATTGACGAAGAACTGCAGCAGCGCATATTTTCCCCGTATGAACAAGCGGACTCCAGCATAACTTCTCCAGGCAGCGGCTTAGGTTTGGGACTCAGCATAAGCAAAAATTTAGTAGAGCTTCATGGCGGAACACTAGAGCTGACGTCTAAGATTGGACAAGGATCCATCTTCACATTTTCCTTACCTTTGGCAGACGCCGTGCCGGCTGTTAAAGGAGTACAGAACGGTGAAGAAATAGAGTCTCATTTCAATCACCTGGTATCCGACGTGACGGATACAGCGATGGAAGCAGCTGTTTCTTCAGAGAATAAATACAGGATGGATCATATCAAGGGGTCTATTCTTATAGTGGATGACGATGCCATCAATCTGAAGGTTATAAAATCATTGCTGGAGCTGGACAACTATGAGGTTACCGCTGTAACTAGTGCTGAAGAGGCCCTTCGACAGATTAACCATAAACAACAGTGGGATTTGGTCGTAACCGATGTAATGATGCCGGAAATGTCCGGATATACCCTGACTGAAATGATACGAAAGAAGTTTACGATTTTCGAGCTGCCTATACTGCTGTTGACGGCTAGAATTAGACCAGAAGATATTCATACCGGCTTTCTTGCGGGTGCTAATGATTATTTAACAAAACCGGTTGATATGTTAGAGCTTCAGTCAAGAATTCGCGCTTTAATCCATTTTAAACAGTCTGTTGACGAACAATTACGTATGGAAGCTGCATGGCTCCAAGCTCAGATTCAGCCTCACTTTTTATTTAATACAATCAATTCCATTGCTTCGCTTAGTCTGTTAGATCCAGACCGCATGATCACGCTGCTTGAGGCATTCGGTGATTACTTAAAGGGGAGCTTTAATTCAAGGAACTTAGAGCGCCAGGTTCCTCTGTCCCATGAGCTTGATTTACTGCGAGCTTACTTATATATCGAAAAGGAACGATTTGGAGAGCGATTGGAAATAGAGTGGAATCTGCCTGATCCGCTGGAGGCTAAACTTCCTCCACTTACGATTCAACCTATCGTAGAAAATGCCATCCGACACGGAATATTGAACCGTACCAGTGGAGGAAAGCTAACTCTATCTGCTACAAAAGAAGTGGATTATATCCAATTCATCATACATGATAACGGAGTGGGTATGGATGAGACCAAGCTGTCTTCCCTATTAGATCGTAATAAAAAAGCGGGAACCTCCGGTGTGGGATTAACGAATACCGATCGACGGCTCAAAAAAATGTATGGACAGGGCTTAACGATTCAAAGTAAACCTGGTGAAGGAACGACAGTTTCCTTCATTATACCGAACCCATAGAATACAAAAAGAAGGAGCAATCATGATTTCATGCGGCTCCTTCTTTTTTATAATTTCAAGCAAAAAGCTTGCCTTTTACGATATCGCTCGCCGAATGGCGCCATTGAACTTTCGTTTCCTATTCTGCCCGCGAAAGATCTCCTTCAATTATTTTTTGGATTGCACTCAGTTCAGCATCTTTCTTGATTTTTTTACAATATTTCATTAGGCCAATGAAATTGATTTGTAGTTGACTTATCTGGAAATCTAGATTTCTCCTTTTTTGAAGACCTATCAATGCTACACTTATTGATTTTGCAAAGAATTACGACGCGTAATCCCGATATATTTAGCATCGAGTTCTGTGGTGTCATTCTCCAGCCTGCAAGGCACTTTATGTCACTCCCTCCAAATTTTAAAGAGATATCTTGGTTGCCAACTTTATGTCATTCCTAGACCACAATCCACAGATCCGAGGCAAGTTTTTTGTCTCAAACTAAAAAAACAGCTGTATTAGCTGCTTCAAATGGAACCAGTACTGTAATAAGATCACAACCCGTTATGGTAATTGCATAGCTTAATCCCATAAATATTTTAGTTACTCTCACTCTCCGTCAGAGCATCCAGAGCAGAGGTATATTCATCCAGCATTAGGATTCGGGATTCATTCATGAATGCACTGGCTAATTGAAATTCGTTGATTTGAATTTTCTCCACCAGAGAGATTATCTCCGCGTTAGATACAAAAAGTTCCTTATATTGAAGAATGGAAGAATAGTTACCTTTGTGGGTAAGCGTAGAATGTATGCATTTACTTTAGTACGCAATGGTTAGATGTTCAATTCAAATACAAATCGAAACAATGGAGTAGCCAAAACCCTTTAAAATAGCTATAAAAGCTCAGTTGAGTCATTCCCCTCCTCCACCTCAACAATTAATATAGATATGTTAGGTCTACATTAGTGAAAAATTTCAAAGGAGGAGACTATCCCAAACGCTAATAGGACTATCCTTATATTTAAAGCATCGATCCCAACACACTGGCTGTAAACGAAACTTAGACCAGATGATCTCCTATTAGCTTCGTAGGAGTAACTCAATCCAAACGAAACGGAATATCTGAAAGGGATTTATTCCACAAATGTCGAACAAGTTATATCAA